>NZ_JBNHGE010000038.1:0-26328 GCF_059090935.1 Arthrobacter sp. Y3223166
GGGCCCGGGCCGTCCGCTCCCGCCCGCTCTCCCGGCGGCGACGACGACGGCGGGAGCCCGGTCCCCGCCGCCGCGCCCAAGGACGGGGGCAGCATCCCGATCGGCCTGCTGGACATGCCGTTCCGGCAACGACAGGTGCCGCTGCGCTGGCAACCGGAGCACGACGGACACCTGGCGGTTCTCGGGGTAGGGGGCGGAGGACACCGGGAGTTTTTGCGGGTCCTCGCGGCGCAACTCCTGGGCGGACCGGTGGAACGCCACTGCTACGTGCTGGACGGTGACGGTTCGCTCGGCTTCGCCGCGGACGCCGGCCGGACCGGCGCCTACGTCGGCCCCCAGGACAGCGAACGGGCGGCAAGGGTGCTGCGGCGCCTGGCCAACGAGGTTTCCGCCCGGCTCGGCAGCCTGGCCTCGGCCGGGGGTCCGCCCGATCCGGCGGCCGTCGTTCCGCTGGCCCTGCTGGTCAGCGGGTGGGGCCGCTGGCTCGGTGGCTTCCGGGCCGGCCGGCTCGGCTGGGCAGAAGACTGCCTGCAGGATCTGGCCCGCGACGGCCAGGCCACGGGGGTCGTCCTGGTTGTGTCCGGAGACCGAGAGCTGTCCGGCAGCCGCTTCCTGCCGCTCATGGCCAACCGGCTTTACCTTCCGACCGGTGCCGGTCCCGAAACCTTGCTGGGCTGGCCCCGCCTTCCTCCCATGAACGCGGTGTCCGGCAGGGCTTTTGTGCAGGGCCGTATCGGCGGCGACGGCGGGGCCTGCCAGCTGGTCACCGATCCAACCGGCTGCCCGCCGCCGGCCGCGGCCCGCGCCCGTCCCTTTCGGGTCGAAGCGCTGCCGCTGACCGTTCCCGCGGCCACGCTGCCCCGCGCGGCCCGCGGGCTACCGGTGATCGGCGTCGAGGGCGACGAGCTGGGGCCCTCCACGCTGCCGCTGGCCGCCGGCGAGGTGTACCTGGTGCTGGGGCCCGATGGCAGCGGGAAGACCAACCTGATGGTCGTGCTGCAGCGGGCGCTGGAGGGACTGAGGACCTGTTGCGCACCGCCGCACGGCAGAGACGCCGACGACTTCTGGGCCGGCCGCGCGGCCGTCGGGCGCGGCGC
This sequence comes from Arthrobacter sp. Y3223166, assembly GCF_059090935.1. Classification (NCBI taxonomy): domain Bacteria; kingdom Bacillati; phylum Actinomycetota; class Actinomycetes; order Micrococcales; family Micrococcaceae; genus Arthrobacter; species Arthrobacter sp. Y3223166. Next base: position 1,098 of record NZ_JBNHGE010000038.1, read on the forward strand.
CGTCCTGCTGGTCGACGACGCCGAGGACCTGGGCACGCGTGCCCACGGTGCCATCGCGGCCATGATCGCCGCCGGTGCATCGGCCGTGGTGGCCGCGCGCCCCGGGCCGTTGCTGCCGCAGCAGGTTCCGCTGGTCCTGCAGGCCAGGGCACGCGGGCGCGGCATGGTCCTGGCGCCGCGGGCGGGCGCGGATGCGGACTTCTTCGGTGTGCGGCTCAACGACGGGTGGAGACCGCCGGGACGCGGCTACCGGATCGAGGCCGGCCGGGCCGTCCCGCTGCAGGTGGCGCTGGCTACAGGGCGCGGGGTGCGGCGCCCTTGACCAGGAAATCCGTCACGGGCTTGGTCAGCAGCAGGACGAAGGAGGCTGCGGCCGCCACCAACAGGACCGGGCCCAGCAGCAGCTGGCCGCCTTGGATCATGGAGATGGCCACAACAACCACGAAGATCTGCCACACCAGGGCAGCAGCGCGGGTCCAGCGGTACCCGCGGAACAGGTAATGCCCGACGACGAGCAGCCAGAGGCCGAAGACCAACATCAGGACCAGCAGGAAGACGCTGCTGGTCAGCGATATCGGGGTTTGGGTGGCCAGCCCGTACGCGAACAGGGCCGCTCCGCCCAAGAGCACCAGTGCTTCCAGCACCACTGCCGCCGCTACGATTTTGATGGCGATCGGACGGGCGGCAGGGAAGGATGAGGGTGCAGGCATTGACACACTCGCACCCTACCTTAGATAGTCGGAATAACGGCTCCAGTTCGCCGGGCACCGGCTCCCGCTTGGAGCCGAACCATATCACCCTGTGACGAATGACTCAGGTATTACGGCCGGTTAAGTCCGCACGACCTCTTGTTTACGCGGATTTAACATGAAACGCTTGATGGCGAAGCGCAGAGGGGGCCGGTCGGGCTCCCTTTTCTATGAGTCTGTTCGTGAATGTTTTCACAAAAACCACCGGACACCATTTAAAGGAGTATGTGATCAGCATGGATTGGCGTAGCCGCGCGGCATGCCTGGACAAGGACCCGGAACTGTTTTTCCCCGTGGGGAACACCGGGCCGGCACTCCTGCAGATCGAAGAGGCCAAGAGCGTCTGCCGGCGCTGCCCGGTGATTGATACCTGCCTGCAGTGGGCCATCGAATCCGGCCAGGACGCCGGCGTGTGGGGAGGCATGAGCGAGGACGAGCGCCGGGCGCTGAAGCGCCGTGCCGCCCGGGCCCGCCGGGCCTCCTGACCCGGTACCCCCAGTGTGGCGAGAGGCCGCTGCCGGATTCGGCAGCGGCCTCTCGCGTCGGCTGATCCGCCCGCGCTCAGCGGGCCCCTTTGGTGTTGAGCACCAGGTCAATCCGCACACACGTTCCCCCGCCGTCGCGCGGGGTCCATTCGATCCGGCCGCCTAATTCGCTGGTGACGAGGGTGCGGACAATCTGCAGGCCCAGGCCCTCCCGCCGCGGTTCCTCGGGCAGGCCCACGCCGTCGTCCTCGACCGAGACGGTCAGCAATTCGTCTTCGCCCCGCCGGCTCCGCCGGGCAGTCAACCGGACGGTGCCGTGCCGCCCGGCCAGCCCGTGCTCGACGGCGTTCGTGACCAGTTCATTGATCACCAGGGCCAGCGGGGTGGCGAACTCGCTGGGCAGTTCCCCGAACTCGCCGCTGCGCTCCGTGCGGACGGCCTGCGTGGGCGAGGCTACTTCCGCCGAGAGCCGGAACTGACGCCCGATCAGTTCGTCGAAGTCCACGTTCTGCGCCAAGCCCTGGGACAGCGTTTCGTGGACCAGCGCGATCGAGGCGACGCGGCGCATGGCCTGTTCCAGCCCCTGCTTTGCTTCGTCGCTGACCATCCGGCGCGACTGCATGCGCAGCAGCGCCGCGACCGTCTGGAGGTTGTTCTTCACGCGGTGGTGGATCTCCCGGATGGTGGCGTCCTTCGACACCAGCTCCATCTCCCGCCGGCGCAGCTCGGAGACGTCCCGGCACAGCACCAGGGCGCCGAAACGCTCCTGTTCGTTCCTCAGCGGTATGGCCCGGAGCGAGAGCGAGACGCCGCGGGATTCAATCTCCGTGCGCCAGGGCATCCGGCCGGTGACCACCAGCGGCAGGGTTTCGTCGACCATCCGCCGGTCCTTGAGCAGCGCCGTCGTCACCTCGGCCAGTGAGCGGCCCTCCAGGGACTCGACGTCGCCGAGGCGCCGGAATGCAGAAACCCCGTTGGGGCTGGCGTATTCCACCACCCCGTCGGCGTCCAGCCTGATCAGGCCGTCGCCGACCCGGGGCGCGCCGCGGCGCGACCCGGTCGGCGAGGCGAAGTCCGGCCACAGTCCCAGCGTTCCCATCTTCAAGAGGTCGTAGGCGCACTGCCGGTAGGTCAGCTCCAGCCGCGACGGCATTCTGGAGCTGGACAGGTCCATGTGCGACGTCACGACGGCGAGCGTCCGGCCGTTGCGGACCATGGGCACCGCCTCGACCCGCATGGCCATCTCGGTGGTCCAGTCCGCCTCCGACGACCGTTCGATCGCCTGCGACTGGCGTGCCTGGTCCACCAGCGACTTGAGGTCCGCACGGATCCGCTCCCCCACGAAGTCCCGGTGGAACACCGTGTGGGTGGTTGACGGGCGCACATGCGCCAGCGCCACGTAGCTCCCGTCCGGCGTCGGGAACCACAGGACCAGGTCGGCGAACGCCAGGTCGGCGATCAGCTGCCAGTCGCCCACCAGCAGGTGGAGCCACTCCGCGTCACCCGGACGAAAGTCCGCGTAGTCGCGGATGGGATCGGTGAAGATCGCCAAGCTATCGCCGCACTGTCGAACGCATCAGTCGCAGTGCCACGGACAGCGACGCCATGTCGTCCTGCTCGAGCCTGTTCACTTCCTCGAACATGTCCCGGGTGCGCTTGATGTTCTCCGCGTTGGCCCGTTCCCACTCGTCGAGCCTGGCCTCGGCCTGCTCCCCTGCCGGGGTGCTTTGCATGACCGCCACGGTGATGTCCGTGACCGTCGTGTACAGGTCGTCGCGCATGGCGGCACGGGCGAGCGACTGCCAGCGGTCCTCCCGCGGCAGCGCCGTGATCCGCTCGAGCAGGTTGTCGACGTCGAACCGGTCGTAGACCGCGTAGTAGACGCGTGCGACGGACTCGACCGGTTCGTCGATCTGCCCGGCGATGCGGGCGACGTCGAGCAAACCGAAGCTCTCGAACTGCTCGGCCCACTGTCGGGCGATCCCTGCGGGCAGCCCGCGTTCTTCGGCGGTTTCCAGCCATTCGTGCACGCGGACCAGGTCGTCGCCGCGCAGGTACTGGGCCAGGTTGTTGCGCAACGGGTCCATTTGGGGCTTGAACATCGCGACGCCTTCTGCGACCGGGGTTCCGCTGTCGACATGGTTGATATACCAGCGCACCGCACGGTCCAGCAGGCGGCGCATGTCCAGATGCACCATGCACCACAAATCCGTGGGGAAGCTGGCAGGCAACGCGTTCAACGCTTCCACGAGCTTGTCGAATTCGTAGATCTCGCGCAGCGCCACGAACGCCCGCGCCACGTCCGCCTCGGAGACGGACGTTTCCTCCATGACCCGGAAGGCGAAGGTGATGCCGCCCATGTTGATCATGTCATTGGCAACGACGGTGGCGATGATTTCCCGGCGCAGCGGGTGGCCCGCCATATCGTCGCCGAACCGCTCGACCAGCTGGTGCGGGAAATAACCGCGCAGCACGCCGTCGAAGTACGGGTCGTCGGCCAGGTTGCTCTCGGTCAGCGCATGGGTCAGCTCGATCTTCGAGTACGCCGCCAGCACGGACAGTTCCGGACAGGTCAGGCCCTGGCCGGCCGCGATCCGTTCGTGCAGCTCCTCGGTGGTCGGCAGCGCTTCGAGTTGCCGGTCCAGTTCGGCGTGGCTTTCCAGCCAGTCCATCAGGCGTTCGAAGCTCGGGCTCCACTCGATGATCCGCTGGCGGTCGTTGAGCAGCAGGACGTTCTGGTCGATGTTGTCCTGGATGACCAGGCGTCCGACTTCCTCGGTCATCGAATGCAGCAGGTCGGCCCGCTCCGCTACCGGCAGTTTCCCGGCGGCGACCATCTGGTCCACGAGGATCTTGATGTTGACCTCGTAGTCCGAGCAGTCCACGCCGGCGGAGTTGTCGATAGCATCGGTGTTGAGGATGATCCCCTTGCCGGCGGCTTCGATCCGGCCGCGCTGAGTCATCCCCAGGTTGCCGCCTTCGCCGATCACCTTGACCCGCAGGTCCGCGCCGTTGACGCGGATGGCGTCATTGGCCTTGTCGCCGACTTCGGCATTCGACTCGGTCGACGCCTTCACATAGGTGCCGATGCCGCCGTTGTACAGCAGGTCCACCGGCGCCTTCAGGATGGCCTGCAGCAGTTCGGGCGGACTCATGCTCGTGACCTGCGGATCGAGGCCGAGAACTTCCCGCACCTGCGCGGACAACGGGATCGACTTCACCGACCGCGGGTAGACCCCGCCGCCGGCGCTGATCAGCTTCTCGTCATAGTCCGCCCAAGAGGAACGGGGCAGCTCGAACAGGCGACGGCGCTCCTGGAAGGAGGCAGCGGCGTCGGGATCCGGGTCCAGGAAGATATGCCGGTGGTCGAAGGCCGCGACCAGCCGGATGTGCTCGGAAAGCAGCATCCCGTTCCCGAAGACGTCGCCGCTCATGTCCCCGACGCCGACGACGGTGAAGTCCTCGGTCTGGGTGTCGACGCCGAGTTCGCTGAAGTGCCGCTTGACCGACTCCCACGCGCCGCGGGCGGTAATGCCCATCGCCTTGTGGTCGTAGCCGACCGAGCCTCCGGACGCGAAGGCGTCGCCGAGCCAGTGGCCGTATTCCAGCGAGATGTCGTTGGCGATGTCGGAGAAGCTTGCGGTCCCCTTGTCCGCGGCGACGACCAGGTAGGTGTCGTCGCCGTCCAGCCGGACCACCCGCTCGGGCGGCACCACGTCCTGGCCGGTTGCGGACCGGACCAGGTTGTCGGTGATGTCCAGCAGGCCGCGGATGAAGGTGCGGTAGCTTTCCTGCCCCTCCGCCATCCAGGCCGCGCGGTCCACGGCGGGGTCGGGCAGCCGTTTGGCGAAGAAGCCGCCCTTGGCGCCGGTAGGCACGATGACCGCGTTCTTGACGGTCTGCGCCTTGACCAGTCCCAGGATTTCGGTGCGGAAGTCCTCCCGCCGGTCCGACCAGCGCAGTCCGCCGCGGGCCACGTCGCCGAAGCGAAGGTGGACGCCTTCCACCCGCGGCGAGTAGACCCAGATTTCGTATTTTGGCCGCGGGAACGGTGCACCCTCGATCCGCGAAGGGCTGAGTTTGAAGCTGAAGTAGGGCTTGTCCTGGAAGTAGTTGGTGCGAAGCGTCGCGTCGATCAGGTTGGCCAGCGAGCGCAGCACCCGGTCCGCGTCAAGGGTGGGCACGGCTTCGAGTCCCGCCGCGAGCTCGGAGCGGGCGGCCTCGACCGCCGCCTCGCGGTCGCCTTCCAGGTCCGGATCGAAGCTGGCGTTGAACACCGCCAGCAGGGCGCGGGCCACTGCCGGGTTGGCCAGCAGCGTGTCGGAGACGAAGGCGTAGGAGACCAGGTTGCCCAGCTGCCGCAGGTAGCGGGTGTACGCGCGCAGCACCGCAACCTGGCGCCAGCCGATGCCCTCGGCCAGGACCAGCCGGTCAAAGCCGTCCGACTCGCTGCGTCCGGTGACGGCAGCGCCGAAGGCTTCCTCGAGCAGGTCGCCGGTGGCGATCGGGTCGACGCCCGCCGGATACCGGAGGCCGAAGTCGTACAGGAAGTAGTCTTCGCCGTCCGCCGTGTTGATCTCGAACGGGCGCTCGTCCAGTACCTCCAGCCCGGTGTTCTGCAGCACGGGCATGATGTTGCTCAGCGACCGGGCCTCCGGCAGGTACAGCTTCAGCCGGGCGTCGGCGGCGAGGACGTCGGCGCTGTCCTCGGGAACGTAGACGTGCAGCACCGGGGCCGCGCCGGGGTCGCCTCCCTCGTAGTTGCGGAAACGGGCGATGTCCTCGAGCGCGTCTTCCACCTCGTAGTCCACCCGGTAGCTGGGCGGGAACGCGTCCTTCCAGTTCGCCGAGAGGCGGGCAGCCTCCTCGCCGTCGAAATTGGCGCGCAGCACCTCTTCGATGCCCTCCGACCAGGACCGGGACGCCTGGGCAAGCCGGCGCTCAAGGTCGGCCGTGTCGACCTTCGGCACCGTGGAGGCACGCTTGAGGCGGATGCGGAAGAACAGCCTGGCCAGGGCGGATTCGGACATCCGCGCCTCGTAGTCGATGCTCTGCGGGTCGAAGGTGTTGCGCAGCTCCTGCTCGATCCGCAGCCGGACGGCGGTCGTGTAGCGGTCGCGCGGCAGGAACACCAGGGCCGACACGAACCTGCCGTAGGCGTCGGTGCGCAGGAACAGCCGGGTCCGGCGCCGCTCCTGCAGCCGCAGGATGCCCATCGCGGTCGCGGCCAGCTCCTCGACGTCCATCTGGAACAACTCGTCCCGCGGGTACGTTTCGAGGATCGACAGCAGGTCCTTGCCGGAGTGCGAATCGGCCGGGAAGCCGCTGTGCTGCAGCACTGCCGCGACCTTTTCCCGGGCAATCGGGACGCTCTTCACCGAACGGTTGTAGGCGCTGGTGGCGAAGAGGCCGATAAAGCGGCGCTCGCCGTCGACGTTGCCCTGCGCATCGAAGCTCTTCACGCCGATGTAGTCCAGGTATGCCGCGCGGTGCACCGTGGACCGCGAGTTCGCCTTGGTAATCACCAGCGCGCGTTTTTCCCGGGCGCGGGCACGGCCCTCTTCGGTGAGGTGCTGGACCCGCTTCGTGTCGCCGATGTGGCGCATCATGCCCAGGCCGCTGTCCTCGCGGACCAGGAGCACGTCTTCCCCGTCCTGGGTGACGAGATCGTATTCGCGGTAGCCCAGGAAGGTGAAATTCCCGTCGTCGAGCCACTCAAGCAGCTCCTTGGCCTCCTGCAGGTCGGGAATCTCCTCCGCTCCCACGACCGCATCCAGCGACGCCGCAACCTGCCGCACCTGCCGGCGCATGGCCGGCCAGTCCTCGACCGACGCCCGGACATCCGCCAGGACGCTCTTGAGGCCGGACATCAGCTCGGCGGCCTTGTCCGGCTCGATCCGCCCGGTCTCCACAGCCATCCAGGATTCGATCCGCAAAACCTGGTCGCCGCCGGTCTCAAAGGATCCCAGCTGCGGCAGTGCCGCCGTGTCGCCGCTGGAGACTCCGGCGGCGGCCGGCACCTGTTCCACGCCGGTGAGGTCGTGGCTGTCCCGGGCCCGGGTGGCTACAAAGGTGGGGTGCGTGATCATCCGGATGGCAATGCCGTGGCGCAGCAGCTCCGCGGTCACCGAATCGACCAGGAACGGCATGTCATCGGTGACGATCATGACGACGCTGGCCTCGGGTTCGTCCCGGATGGCGATCACGGGCTGCGCCGGCGGCCGGTGAACCGCCAGCTCCCGGTGCGCCAGCGCGCGGGCGCGGAGCACATCCGGACTGTAGCTCGCGGCATCCTCCGCGGCCAGGTGCTCATAGTATTTAGCGATGAATTCCTCATCGCCGGTAGCTGAGCTGGACAGATCCGCCATGCTGGATCCAGTCGACATGTAAAACGCCTCCGATAGGTGTGTCCCAACCGCGCCGTTGCGGTCCTTCGGCAAGCCTAACGCGGCGCGTTCAAAACTTCACTTTGAGCGGGCACGACGGCGGATTCCCCGCCTGGGCGGCGCCGGCCGGCTTCCGGCCAGCCCGGCGATGGCGTGCCGCAGCGCAGAGCCCGGCGCGGATTCCAACAGGACCGAGCCGCCCAGCAGGGCGGCATCGGCTGCGGCGGTATCGGACGGCAGCAGGGCGGGGACGCCGGCGGCCGGCACGAACCGTTCCCAGGCCTCCCGCAACTGTGCTTCCGGCCGGGCTCCCACGGCTGCCGCCCGAACCTTGTTGAGCACCACTTCGGCCGAGGCGGAGGGGACGGCATGCGCCAGTTCGTCCAGCGCGCGGACCAGCCGCGGCAGCCCCACCGAATCCGCGCTGCCCACGGCCAGCACCCGGTCCGCCGCCTCCAGCACCCGCAATGTGGCACCATTGCGCCGCGGCGCCAGCGAGTCAAAGCTCAGCTCCTCGTCGTGTTCCAGCGAGAAACCGCAATCCACGACGACGGTCTCCGCCACCGCCCGCGCCATGTCCAGCACCGCCCCGAGCGCCGACGGCCTCAGCTCGGTCCACCGGTCCACCCTCGTAATCCCGGTCAGCACCAGCATCGAGGTTCCGGCCACGGCTACCTTCAGGCAGACCCGTTCCAGGGCCGGGCTGTCCAGCACGCCCTGGTCCGCCAGCCGGCAGGCGTGGGCAAGCGCGGCAGATTCATCGAGCAGGCCAAGGAACGCGGCGACGCTGGCCCCGTAGGTATCCGCATCCATCAGCAGGGTCCGCCGGCCGGCGGCGGCGTATTCGGCGGCGAGGTTGACCGCCACGGTGGTGCGTCCCGGCGCCCCGGCCGGACCCCACACCGCGACGAGTTCACCCTTGGCCCCTGCAGGTGCCGGCGGTTCAACTGCAGCGTCGTGCGGCCGCAGGGCCCGGGCGGGGTCGGCCAGCGCCGCCCCTCCCGGCGCAGCGGCTCCTGCTGCCGCTCCGGCCACCGTCAGCGAGCGCAGCTGCGCGACGGACTCGGCCACCAGTGCTGCCAGGGCCACGGGCTCAACGGTTGCGGCACCCGTGCGGATGCCGAGCGCTTCGAGCCGGAGGCGTTCCCCGCCGTCGTCGGTCAACGCCACCACGGACACCTCGGCGCCGTGCAGCCGCTCCAGCACACTGCCGTCGAGCTCCCTCGTCCGGCCCGCCACGATGGCCGCCCGGGCCAGCCCGGACTGCGCCGCCGCCAGCAACTCCGCGAGGTCGGTGCAGCGCCGGACCACGGTGACAGGCCCATGGAGCCGTTCCAGGCCGTTCACGAAGTCGGCGGCCGCCGTTCCCAGCGTGACGACCGGCAGACTCATGGAGTACCGGCCGGGTTGAGTACCACGTTAATGCGTGCCCCGTTGGCGAGGGCATGCAGCAGCGCCGGCATGGTGTCATCATCCACCAGGACGTGCAGCCGTTCCGCCCCGGACGAGCCGAAAGCGGTGGTGGCGCGCGTCAACTGCGACACCTCGGCCGCCTCGAGCAGCCTCTCCGGCTCCTTGAAACCGTTGCGTCCGTCGGGCAGCGACACCCATACATCGACCCGGGAACCGGGACCGGCCTCCTCGGGCAACGGGCTCTCGATACTCAGGCCGATCGGTTTCCGGTCCAAGTCGTCGCCGGCGCCCAGCACGGAAGCCGGCAGCAGTTCACCGCCCCGGACCAGCGCGGTGGCGACGGCATCTGCCGGCAACCCCGTTGCTGCCGGCAGATAAAGGCTGCCCGCCTCGCCCAGCCGAACGTCGACGACGACCACGTCGGCGGCGGAGATCGGTTGTCCCACCGCGATGTCCGTCCTGGCCGCCAGGACACCGGTGGTCTTATCCGCGCTGTTGACCAGCGCTGCGACTCCGGCCACCGAAGCCGCCACGAGCAGCAGCCCCACCAGCAACCGGGGATCTTTCCACGACGGGCGTTTCAACCGCTGTGCGACGGTTTTTTCTGCGATGGCAGCGCTCACGAATTTTTCCCCCTTATTCCCGCGCCCCAGGGGACAGCCAGCCTGCGCTCCGAGAGTCGGCCCCGAGGCCGCGGGTGGCACCATTCTGGTCGTGGCCCAGGGGAAAGGGAACCGCCGCGGCCACCCGGGCCGGATCTGGGGAAAACTTTTCAGAAGCAACGGGTCCAGTTGGATCAAACGACGTCAAACGGTGCCATAATGGCTGAAACCGTCCCCGCTCCGAAGGATCAGCCCATGCCGCGGTTCCTCACCCTGTCCGATGTGGCGGAGGAGTTGCAGATCTCCTCGTCGCAGACGTACGCCCTGGTTCGCAGCGGCGAACTTCCCGCCATCCAGATCGGCGGCCGGGGCCAATGGCGCGTCGAGCAGGTCATGCTCGACCAGTACATCCAGGACAAGTATGCCCAGACGCGGCGGCTGATCGAAGAGGCCAAGTCCACCACGGAATGAGCATTCAGTCCGGGCTGCGCGACACGAGGGCCGCAATGGCCGCGAAGGGCACCGTGTAGACCGACCGGACATTTGCCGCGCGCCTGTCCTCGCCCGACGGCACCGCCGCGAGGTCGAAGGAGTCCGCCCCGACCCTGTCGACCACCCCCTCGGCCGCCGGGATGCCGGGGCCGCCCGACAGGTAGACCGCGACCGGTGCGCGGTCGCGGCCAAGGGCGCGCAGTGCGGATCCGAGCCCGAGCCGACGCGCCCCGGTCGAGTCGGCAACCGCATGCCGGCCCATTCCTTCGAGCAGTTGGACAGCGGCCAACGGCAGGAGCACGCTCCGCACTCCCTCGTACAGCACCAACCAGGTTGATCCGACATGGGCCAGCGTCCCCTCGAACCTGAGGTCTGTGCCTGCACGGACGCGCAACCTGCTGCCCAGCTGCCCCCGAAGCCGGTCGGCCAGACCCACCGCGGCCAACTCGATCCGGGCGCGCTCGTTTACCTCCGCTTCCAACTCCAGCCGGCCTGCGGCGTGTAGCTGGGTCTCCAAATCGGCAAACAGGGCGTCCCAACGCATGGCGCCAGCCTAGGAACCTGCACCACATACCGTCAACGGAAAACCGACTGCTTTACAACAAGTGTTTGAAGCTGCCACCATTGGAAAACAAACAGCACTAAACATAACCAAACTACATCAAACGGCAGTAACACCTTTCTCTCCGGAGGCGCTTCCCATGCTCAGAACCACCGCCGATCTGGCAACCACAGGGCTGGTGACGGCTTGTGCCGCCGTGCTGATGCTCGCGGGGAGGGAGCTGGCCACCGGCGCCACGTGGCCTCCGCAGAACTATCAGGACCTGCTGGCGCTCCTGTCGATCGGAGCCGGCGCGGCCGTGCTCTGTTGGTTGCTCCTGGGCATGGCGGCAGCGGCGGCCTGCGCGGTGCTGGCCAGGACCGGCCACAGTCGCCTGGCGGCCCGGTCGGCCGTGTGGAGTCCCGCGTTCCTGCGGCGCTTGGCGGGCGCCGTCGTCGGCCTCAATCTGGTGGTGGTCGCGGGCGCCCATGCGGCGGCCGCAACGCGTCCGGCCGAAGCCGCGGCCGGGACCGGCGCGTCCAGCGCCGCCGTTGTGGATCCCCGGTGGCAGCCGGACGGCCTGGCCGGTCCGGTAAACCCTCCGGTGGACCCCTCATGGAAGCCCGCTCCGCCGGCCGCGGCCCCGGGCGCCGTCGCCAAGCCGCCAACCCGGGAAGCCTCTGACACACCCCGGATGGTTACCGTCACCGCCGGGGATTCCCTCTGGCAGCTCGCGGCCGCCGAACTGGGCGCGCTGGCGACCGACGTGGAGATCGCCGAGCGGTGGCCGGAGTGGTATGCCGCCAACCAAACCCTCATCGGTCACGACCCCTCCCTGATCAAACCCGGGCAAACGCTCGTCGTACCTCCCCCCGGATAGAAGCTTTCCGGAAGCGGCCGTCAGACGCACACGGGAGCCGCGCCGTGTGGCGCGGCTGGAAGCCAAGGCAGTACCAGTGGAAGGAAGGGCAGGACATGGACAACGTGCGACACCTCCCGGCCGTGCAGACGCCGGAAAAGGAAGCCGCGGCGGGCGCGTGCCCTGACGCGCTGGCACCGGCGAGCGGGGCGCCCCGGCCCCTGACGGTACGGCGGGTCAAACCGGCCGGGCCGGACGGCTACTTTGCGCCTGTCATCCGGTTGCAGCCCAGGCGACCGGATGACACCCGCGGGGCGGCCGGACCCGCCACCGTGCCCCGTCCCGTTCCGCTGCCGGTGGGCGGGGATCCCGAGGCGGAGGCCGAACTGCTCCATGTCACGGCGATGGCCCGGTCCGTGGCACAGGCCTGTCTGGAGGCCGTCTCCGGCACACGGCCGGTCCAACAGCTGGCCCGCTGGCTGGACCCGGCCAGCTACGAAAAGCTGGTGCACCGGGCGGACATCGCCAAGGCCCACCAGGCACAGCTGCGTTCCGATGGCCGGGCACCGCTGCGGCTGCACCGCAGCCCCGTGGTGCGCTCCGCCAGGGTGTGCCGTGCCGCCGACAGCGCCTATGAAGCGTCGTTGGTGGTGGCCGAGACCCGCCGGATACGCGCGGTGGCGCTGCGACTGGAGTGGATCCGCGGACTGTGGAAGGTCACGGCCCTGGAGATCGGCTGAACCCGAGACTACTTCCGGCGCTTGCCGCTCTTGGCGGGGCGCTTGTCCCTGGCGGGCGCTGCCGCCTTGGCCGGGGCCTGGCGTTCGACCCGTGTCTCGGCTTCCCCGGATACACTAGGCGCCGTGAACTGCAGGGCCGCCGGCCGCTGCGGAGCTTCCAGCCCGGCCGCAGTGATCTGCGGCGCCGCCGCCGCCCGGGCGTCAGCGACCCCGGGGACCGTCGCCTCGGCCGGCTGCTGAACCTGGACCTCGAGGTTGAAGAGATAGCCGATGCTCTCTTCACGGATGGACTCCATCATGGCCTGGAACATCACGAACCCCTCGCGCTGGTATTCGACCAGCGGATCGCGTTGGGCCATGGCCCGCAGTCCGATGCCCTCCTTGAGGTAATCCATCTCGTAGAGGTGTTCCTGCCACTTCCTGCCGATCACCGAGAGCACCACGCGCCGCTCCAGTTCGCGCATGGTCTCGGAGCCGAGCGTCTGCTCACGCTGCGCGTAGGCGACCTTGGCATCGGAGACAATTTCCGCGCGCAGGAAATCCGCCGTGACCCGCGAGCGCCCGCCGGCTTCCTCCAGCACCTCGTCGATCGTCAGTTCGATCGGGTAGAGCTGCTTGAGGTTGGTCCACAGCTGCTCGTAGTCCCAGTCGTCGCCATGGCCCTCAGCGGTGGCTTCGTTGACCATCGCCGTCACCACGTCCTCAAGGAAGAACGCGACCTTCTCGTGCAGGTCGTCGCCTTCCAGGATGCGCCGCCGGTCGTTGTAGATTGTCTCACGCTGCCGGTTGAGCACGTCGTCGTACTTCAGCACGTTCTTGCGCTGCTCGGCGTTCCGGCCTTCGACCTGTGCCTGGGCGTTCTGGATGGCCTTGGAAACCATCTTGGACTCCAACGCCACGTCGTCGGGCATGCGGGAGGAGTTCATGATGCGTTCGGCCGCGCCCGAGTTGAACAGCCGCATCAGGTCATCGGTCAGGGAGAGGTAGAAGCGGGATTCGCCCGGGTCGCCCTGGCGCCCGGAGCGGCCGCGGAGCTGGTTGTCGATGCGCCGTGATTCATGCCGTTCGGTACCCAGCACGTAGAGCCCGCCGAGCTCCTTGACCTCGTCGTGCTCGGCCTGCACGGCTTTCTGCGCCGCTGCCAGGGCGGCGGGCCAGGCGGCCTCGTAGTCTTCCGGGTTCGCGGCAGGGTCCAGGCCGCGGCGTTCCAATTCGGCCACCGCGTTGAACTCGGCGTTGCCGCCGAGCATGATGTCCGTACCGCGGCCGGCCATGTTGGTGGCCACCGTGACGGCACCCTTGCGGCCGGCCTGCGCGACGATGGCCGCTTCCCGGGCGTGGTTCTTGGCGTTGAGCACTTCGTGCCGGATGCCCTGTTTCGCCAACTGCTTGGACAGGTACTCGCTCTTCTCCACGCTGGTGGTGCCCACCAGGACCGGCTGGCCCTTTTCGTGGCGCTCGGCGATGTCCTTCACGACGGCGTCGAACTTGGCGACTTCGTTCTTGTAGATCAGGTCCGACTGGTCGATGCGGGCCATCGGCTTGTTCGTCGGGATCGGAACCACGCCGAGCTTGTAGGTGCTCATGAACTCGGCCGCTTCGGTTTCGGCGGTGCCGGTCATGCCCGAGAGCTTGCCGTAGAGGCGGAAGTAGTTCTGCAGGGTCACCGTGGCCAGCGTCTGGTTCTCGGCCTTGATCTCGACGCCCTCTTTGGCCTCGATCGCCTGGTGCATGCCTTCGTTGTAGCGCCGGCCGGCCAGGATGCGGCCGGTGTGCTCATCGACGATGAGCACCTCGCCCTTGAGCACCACGTAGTCCTTGTCCCGCTTGAACAACTCCTTGGCCTTGATGGCGTTGTTCAGGAACCCGATCAGCGGCGTATTCGCCGATTCATACAGGTTGTCGATGCCGAGGTAGTCCTCGACCTTTTCGATGCCGGATTCCAGCACGCCGACGGTACGCTTCTTCTCGTCGACTTCGTAGTCTTCGGTGTCCTTCAGCCGCATCACGACGCGCGCAAATTCGGTGTACCAACGGTTCACGTCGCCGGAGGCCTGGCCGGAAATGATCAGCGGGGTGCGGGCCTCGTCGATCAGGATCGAGTCGACTTCGTCCACGATCGCGAAGTGGTGTCCGCGCTGGACCAGTTCGTCACGGCTCCAGGCCATGTTGTCGCGCAGGTAGTCGAAGCCAAACTCGTTGTTCGTGCCGTAGGTGATGTCCGCCGCGTACTGTTCGCGGCGCGTCGCCGGGTTCTGGTTCGACAGGATGCAGCCGCTGGTCAGGCCCAGGAAGCGGTAAACACGGCCCATCAGGTCGGACTGGTATTCGGCCAGGTAGTCGTTGACCGTCACCACGTGGACGCCCTTGCCGGTGAGCGCGTTCAGGTAGGCGGGCGCGGTGGCCACCAGCGTCTTGCCTTCGCCGGTCTTCATCTCCGCGATGTTGCCCATGTGCAGGGCTGCGCCGCCCATCAGCTGGACGTCGAAGTGGCGCAGGCCGAGCGTGCGGCTGGCGGCTTCGCGGACGGCCGCGAATGCCTCCGGGAGCAGGTCGTCGAGCAGCTCGCCGTCCTGGTAGCGCTGCTTCAACGTGTCGGTTTCCCCGCGCAACTCGGCATCCGTGAGGGACTTGAAGTCCTCTTCCAGGACGTTGATCGCATCGGCGTAGCCGCGCAGCCTCTTCAGCGTCTTCTTGTCGCCGGTACGAAGCACACGCTCGAGAATCGTTGGCACTACATAGCTCCCAGTCAGTTGCGCAGAAATCTGGCTCGTTCAGTCTACGTGAGAGACGAGTCCCGCAGCGTTTTGGTTCCCGGCGGCCGTTTCGCGCTCTCACGGGCCAGGGCCGGGGCCAAACCGCCGCTCTCCTGAACCACCACGGCGTCCAGCGCCAGCCACTCGGCCATGCCGGCCAGCTCGGCTGCCAGCTCCGCGGCGGTTCCGGGCGGGGCGTCGTCTTCGGCGTGCGCAGCCCGGACCACGAGCCTGCCCGAGGCCCGGTCCGCTTTCAAGTCCACGCGGGCACACAGCCGGTCCCCCAGCAGGAACGGCAGGACGTAGTAGCCGTAGGTCCGCTTCGGCGCCGGCGTGTAGATTTCGATCCGGTAGCGAAAGCCGAACAGCCGCTCCACCCGCTGGCGTTCAAACACCAAGGAATCGAAGGGGCTCAGGAGTGCCCTGCCGGTGGCGCGGCGCGGCCGGGCCGCCTCGGCGTGCAGGTACACGTCGCCCCTCCAGCCATCCACCTGCACCGCTTCCAGCTTTCCGGCCGCCTCCAGGGTCCGCACCGCGTCGGCGGCCGCCCGCACCGGCACCCGGAAGTAGTCGGCGAAGCACTTGACGGTCCCGATGCCGTGAGCCAGCGCTGCGGCCTCGATCAGCCTCAGCATCGCCTGTTCAGGATCGGGCCGGTACTGTGCGTCGTGCGGGGCGGGCAGCACCCGCTCGGTCAGGGTGTAGAGCCGTTCGAACTGGGGAGTCCGCCCGGCGGCGCTGACCAGCCCCTGTTCGAAGAGGTCCTCCAGCACCCGCTTGACCGCGTTCCAGTTCCAGCCCCAGTCGGTCTTCGGCTGGTGCGCGTCATGGCCGATCCGGTCGGCGACAGCCCGGGCGGTCAGGCCGCGCGAGGAGGAAAGCGTGTCCAGGATCTTGGCGGTCAGGTCCTGGACGAGGACCGGATCCATGCCGGCCGCGCCAACCCACCGGCGACGCTGCCACTGGCGGAGATCGGCGAAATCCTGCGGCTTGATATAGCTGGCTTCGTGCGCCCAGTACTCCATCATGCGGCGCGGCGCTTTTCCCGCAAACCGGTGGAGGATGTCGACGTCGTAGCCGCCGAGCCTGGAGAAGAACGGCAGGTAATGCGAGCGCACCAGCACGTTCACGGAGTCAATCTGCAGCAGCCGCAGCCGGTCAAAGGTCCGGCCCACCTGCCTTGCCGTGACAAGGCCGGTGGGCCGTTCCTGAACCAAGCCCTGCGCCGCCAGCGCGATGCGGCGGGCCTGGGCCGGAGTGATGCGGGCTGTCATGCCTTCATACTAGGCAGCCGCGGCGCTGTCAGGCCTTGGCGCCCGCCGACGCGCGGTAGGCCAGCACCTCTTCGCGCGCCTTGGCTTCTTCGGCGCTGCAATCGGCGTCGAGGGTGATCACGCCGTACGTCCAGCCACGACGGCGGTAGACGACGCTGGGTGCGTTCGTCGCCTTGTCGATGAACAGGTAGAAGTCGTGTCCCACCAGTTCCATGTTGTCCACGGCATCGTCGAGAGTCATGGACGCGGCCGGGAAGACCTTGCGGCGGATCAGCACCGGCGAGTCTCCGGCGGGAACATCGTTGTCGATGTCGTAGCCGGTCCGGTCCTCGGCCTGGTCCTGGGCAGTTGCCGCAGCCAGCGCCGCTTCGTGCAGCGGCATGTCCGAGCTGGCCGGTTCCAGCGTGGCGGTGGCCTGATGGACGGCGGTCGGGGTGTGACGGCCGTGGTGGACCTTGCGGCGGTCCCGAGCGCGGCGCAGGCGCTCCAAAAGCTTGTTATAGGCAATGTCGAAAGCTGCAAACTTGTCCGCGGCCTTGGCCTCGGCGCGGACCACGCTGCCCCGTCCGAGCACGGTGAGCTCGACGGTCATCGAGCTTTCGGCATTGCGGGCATTGGCCTCTTTGGTGACTTTGGCATCAAGCCGCTGGACCTTGTCGCCCAACTGCTCGATCTTGGAGATCTTCTCCTCAGCGTACTCGCGGAACCGATCCGAAACGGACAGGTTGCGGCCGTTGATGTTGAATTCCATGGTGCCCTCCATAATTGCCTAGATGACACAACAGCGACCGAAAAGAGAAACTCCTTTCAGCCGCTGAAGACGGGTTGCCTCCCTCGCGGGAGCCCATACTTCACGTTAGATCACGGACACCTTTTATTCACCCTTTACCCACGAATATCTACAACATTTGCCGACGATGTCCGAGGGCACTCCGAGGGCCGGTGCAGTCGGCACTGCATAATCGTTACACCCCGCGTCATTCCGCGGCGCTCACGAGGGCCGGCTCGCGGCCTCCCGGCCCGCATCCCGGCCGGCGGGCCCGGCCGGGGCCAGAAGCGGCTGCCAGCACCGCTCCGCCCAGGGGATGTCCGCCGGCGGCACGCAGGGCCCGGGCCAGCTCACCCATCGTGGCACCGGTGGTGAGCACGTCGTCCACCAGGAGGCAGCACCTCCCGGCGATCAGGGGTGCGTACCCCGGCGGCACGGCCATGCTGCCGGCAACGTTCCGTTGCCGCGCCGACCGGCCCAGCGACTTCTGCCCGCCCGTGGAACCCGGCCGCTGCAGGCGCCGCGCCGGGTCCACTTGGCGGACGGCGGGCAGCAACTGCAGGCCGGCCGGCAGCAGGCCTTGGCGGGCCAGGCGGGACAGCAGCAGTTGAAGCGGATCGTAGCCGCGGCGCCGGCGGGAGCTGCCGCGCGAGGGAACCGGGACCAGCACCGCTGCGGCGGGCCGGCCCGCACGTGCCGCGGCCGCGTCCAGGGCTCCGGCCAGCACGACGGCCAGCACCGGCGCCAACTCGGTCCGGCCGTGGTTCTTAAAGGCCAGCACGGCCTGGGACAGTTCACGCCGGTAGGGTCCCCCGGCGGTCACCGGCAGCGGCCGGCCTGCCTCGTCCAGCGGCAAGGAGTCGGCGTCCTGCTCCACGGCGATCGGTCGCACCGTCGAGCGCCGCAGGCGCCGCCTGCAGGCAGCGCACAGGACGTAATCCGGCGCACCGCAGGCCACGCAGTCGGTCGGCAGCAGCAGCCGGCCGAACTGCCCGGACCAGATCCGCAGCGCCTGCGGGGCCGGGCTGAAATACAGCCTGTCCAGCCGGGTTCCCACGTCCGGCGTCACCTTTATCACCGTTCCCGCCATCCCTTCAGCCTGGCCGCTCCCCCGCCCGCCCGGCGTGCCCTGGGCGCCGGCTGTGGAGTGTTCCGGTGCTGCGGCGGCTGTGGAGGCGGGGCTATCCGGGGAAGGACGGATCGATGACCAGCGGGGAATTTCGCTGCGGCGCCCAGCTGTTGCCGACGCGGATGTAGAGCATCTCATTGGTCTGGGCGTACACGTCCTGGTCGCCGTTGCCGGCGCTGATCTCCACCATCCCCTGCAGGGGCGCGGTCCGCAGGGTGCTGCCGTCCAGGTTCAGCACCTCCGCAGTCACCGCTTGGTCGGGCGAGGCCTGCATGACGACGACGGTATCCTCGTCCGCCCAGACGCCCGAGTCCACCGGCACCGAGGGGTTCAACCGCTTGGGGGTGGTGATGCCCCGGGGCCGACCGTCCTGGTCGCGGACGACGCCGGCAACGTAGACCGAGGTGCTCTCGCCTTCACGGGTGGTGATGAGCGCCCTGGAACCTTCACGTGAAATCTGCAGCTCGGTCACAGTCCGCTCCGTCAGCCACTGGGCGCTGACCGCCACCGATTCGTCCGGCGCCTCGATGGACACCGCGGAGACTTTCCCGCTGCCGTCGCCGGCCGCCGCCCAGGCCCAGCCGAAGGGATCGACGCTGGGTCCGGTGAGGTTGCTTCCGGATGCCGCCTCCACCGCGCGGCGGTCCTCGCCGATCACGAACATCCGGTTGCGCTCGGCGGTCAGGAAGGCAAAGCGTTCCTGGTCCAGCGACATCGCCGGTTCGCGCGGGCGCAGCCGGCTGACGGACGGCAGGTCCTCCGGCTTGACCGGCCGCGATCCTTCGTAAAACACCAGTTCCTCGTCCAAAACCCCGATCTGCACGTTGCCAACCGCGGGGTCCGTCACCGCGGCTTGGAACTGGGGATCTGGGGAATTGCCCAGGTCCACTTCCCGCTGGTCCACGGTCATCTGGACGGTGGAGACGGTATTGAGCTCTCCCAGCGTCAGTTCCAGCTGCTGTTGCATCTGCTGCCGGCGCAGGAACGTGGTGCCCGTGAGGACTTCGGCCGACAGGTCCACGCTGGCAGCCCCCGATTCGATCGGTACGGCCCGCCGAACCAGCTGCGAGCCTTCCGGGAAGGCACTGATCACGGCGCCGGCCAGGTACGGCGCGGGCCCCTCCAGCATGGCAGCCACGATGGCCGCCGAGATGCCCTGCCGGTTGGCGAACCAGCGCACGTCCGGCACGGCATACGTGTACGTCGGGTCGTAGTAGTACAGGTTGAACGGGGAGAACAAGGTGCGGAAGTCCACCGTGGAGACCATGGTCCCGTCCGGAACGCTGGAGATCCGCCATTCGCCGTCCACCTGCGCCAGTTCCACCGGCAGCGATTCGGTGGCCCCTTCCTCGGCCTGGGTGCGGACGCCCGACTCGTTGATCGTGGCATCGACCTCCACCTGGAGCACGAATTCGGTTTCGGACGGCGATCCGACAATCCGCACGACGTTCCGGTACACCAGCGTCCGCTGCACCGGCTGCCATTCGCCGGCGAGGTCCGGGGCGAGGAATTCGCGCGCAATCCGGTAATCGTCCTGCGTGGCCGTGCCCGCCTGGATGAAGCCGGCGACGATCTGCTGCGGGGAGTCCCCCGGCGACGGCCCCGGCGGGTTGAAGGTGTAGCCGGTCCCCCCGGTTTCGCCCGAATCGGCCTGGACCGTGCCCACCGGCCCCGACATCGGGATGGAGGAACAGGAGACCAGCGCCAGCATGGCACAGAGCATGACGACGACGGCGCGCAGCCGGGAGGGGCGGGCAGGCTCAGCTGGGATCCGGAACACCGTTTTCCTCCTGCTGTTCGAGGAGCACATTCTCGGCCACCAGCTGGCCGTGCCACGCGGAGGCGCCGGCCGGTGGCAGCGGCAGCGGCGAATGGGTGAGCGTGCCGCCGCTGTGCCGCGGCAGCGTGAGCCGGAAGCAGGCACCGTTGCCCGGCTCGCCCCACGCCTGCAGCCAGCCGCCGTGGAGGCGGGCATCCTCGGTGGAAATCGACAGCCCCAGACCGCTGCCGCCGGTGGTCCGAGCCCGGGCCGGGTCGGCACGCCAGAAGCGGTCGAACACCCTGGAGGCTTCCATGGGCGTCATCCCGATGCCGTAGTCCCGCACCGAGACGGCCACGGCGTCCTCGGTTGCCCCGACCGTGACCTCCACCGGTTTGCCTTCGCCGTGTTCCAGCGCGTTGACAATCAGGTTGCGCAGGATGCGTTCGATCCTGCGGCGGTCCATGTCCGCGATGCAGCGCGGCTCGTGGGCAATCAGCCGCAGCTCCGACCCGCTGTTCTCCGCAAGCGGCTGGGCGGCGTCGAGTGCGGTGCGGGCGATCTCCACCAAATCGGTCGGCTCCGCGTCCAGGGCGGCAGCACCGGCGTCGAAACGGGAGATCTCCAAGAGGTCGGCGAGCAGCGCCTGGAAACGCTCCACCTGGTTGTACAGCAGTTCCGTGGAGCGGGCGTTGATGGGATCGAAGTCCCCGCGCGATTCGTACAGCACCTCCGCGGCCATGCGGACCGTGGTCAGCGGCGTCCGCAGTTCGTGCGACACATCGGACACGAACCGCTGCTGCATTTCGGACAGCGCCGCCAGCTGCGTGATCTGCTCCTGCAGGCTGTTGGCCATGTGGTTGAAGGAGGCCCCCAGCCGGGCGAGTTCGTCCTCGCCCCGGACTTCCAGCCGCTCCTGCAGTTGTCCTGCCGCCAGCTTCTCCGAGGCGATCGCTGCCTGGCTGACCGGGTGCACGACGGCGCGGGTCAGCAGCCAGACGATGCCGCCGACCAGGATCAGGAGCAGCCCGCCGCCGATCCAGAGCACCCGGTGAATGAAGTCCAGGGTCTGCTGGACCGAGGAGAGGTCGTAGATCAGGTACAGCGCATACGAATTGCCCGGCGGCAACGACACCTTGGTGCCGAATCCGATCGCCGGGACATCACTGTCGCCCACGGGCAGCGCGAGCGCCTGTCGGTACTGCCCGGTGCCGGTGGCCACCTCACGGGCCAGCCCCTCCGGAATGATGTTGGCGGTGATGGAGGTGTTCGACTGGCTGAACACGTAGAGGTTCTGGCCGCCCGGCAGCGGCGTCAGCAGGTAGTAGCGCGGCGCTTCGGCGCCAGTGCCTTCCAGCAGTTTCAGCGTGTCCGCCACCATGCTGGAGACGGTCGCCCGGTCGCTGGCAGAGGAACTCTCGAAGATTGTCTTGACCTGGGACAGCCCGCGCCGGGACTCGGCCTCCGCCTGGTTTACCCGCTCCTGGTAGAGCCCGGAGGCGATCTGGCTGGAGAGGAACGCGCCCACG
Source organism: Arthrobacter sp. Y3223166 (assembly GCF_059090935.1). Lineage (NCBI taxonomy): Bacteria > Bacillati > Actinomycetota > Actinomycetes > Micrococcales > Micrococcaceae > Arthrobacter > Arthrobacter sp. Y3223166. Next base: position 22,581 of record NZ_JBNHGE010000038.1, read on the forward strand.
CCCATGAAGGCGAAGGCGGTGAGCAGGACGGCGGCGGTCACCGTGCGGAACTGCAGCGACCGCCGCCATTTCCGGTTCAGGAACTCGCGGGCCCGCAGCGTGGCATGCCAAGCGGCCTCAGCTGCCGCCTTCAGCTTGGCTGTCCACCGGCTGAGAACCGGCTCCACTTACCCTTGGCCGGCCTTGTAACCGACGCCGCGCACCGTGAGCACCACTTCGGGGGCCTCCGGATCGCGTTCGATCTTGGAGCGCAACCGCTGGACGTGAACGTTGACCAGGCGAGTGTCTGCGGCGTGGCGGTAGCCCCAGACCTGCTCCAGCAGCAATTCGCGGGTGAAGACCTGCCAGGGTTTCCGGGCCAGGGCCACCAGCAGGTCGAATTCCAGCGGGGTGAGCGAGATCTTCTCGTCCCCGCGGTGAACCACGTGCCCGGCAACATCGATCACCACGTCGGCGATCCGCAGGGTCTCGGGCGCCCGCTGGTCGCCCGGGCGCAGGCGCGCGCGCACCCGGGCTACGAGTTCTGCCGGCTTGAACGGCTTGGGCACGTAGTCGTCGGCACCGGATTCCAGGCCCCGGACCACGTCGGAGGTGTCCGACTTGGCCGTCAGCATGACAATGGGAACATCCGATTCGCCACGGATCTGGCGGCAGACCTCGATGCCGTCCAGCCCCGGGAGCATCAGGTCGAGCAGCACCAGGTCCGGCTTGCTGCTGCGGAAGACCTCGAGGGCCTGCGCGCCGTCCGCGCAGAACACGGGATCGAATCCGTCGTTGCGCAGCACGATGCCGATCATCTCGGCCAGGGCCTCGTCGTCGTCTACGACCAGAATGCGTGCCTTCATATCTCCCTATTGTTCCCTATTCCCCTCATCCCTGACGTAACGACGCACAGGGCACACCGACACTGCGCCCACGGCGGGCCCGCGCCGGGATGGTAGGAACTGGCGGACCGAAACTATAGGCTGATGAGAGGCTAACACTTCGCCGGAGGCCTCCCGCAGCCGGCGACACGAGATGAGGAAGACGGGACGCGATGAGCCACGGGGCCAATGACGCCGGGCACGACAGCAGGGATCCGCAAGGCCAGGGCCCCGACGGCACGGGCCCCGGCAACGGCGCCGGGGCCGACAGCCAGGCGCCGGGCCAGCCTGCGTGGGGGCAGCAGCCGGTGTGGGGCCAGCCGCCGGCCTGGGGACAGCCCGGGCCGGGCGCGCAACACCCGACGTGGGCGCCGCCGGGCCAGCAGCCTCCGCCCTCCCAGCCCGGATGGAACCCGCAGCCGGTGTGGGGACAGCCCGCGCCCGGCGCACAGCAGCAGGAAGGTTGGCCGGCGCCCTCCCAGTCCGGGTGGAACCCGCAGCCGCAGTGGGGACAGCCCCCGCCCGGCGCACAGCAGCAGGGAGGCTGGCCGGCGCCCGCAGGTCCGGGCCCTTACCGCGGCTATGTGGCTCCGCCGAAACCGGGCGTCATCCCGCTGCGTCCGCTCGGCGTCGGCGAGATCCTCGACGGCGCCTTCCAGGCGGCCCGCAAGAACGCCGCGGCGGTCTTCGGCACCGCGGTGCTGCTCCAGGTGGTCGTCAGCGCGCTGGCCTGGCTGGTCGGCGGGCTGATCATTTCGGCCTTCGGCGGCCTGCAGGTCATGGCCAACGAGGAACTCACGGATGCATCCGCGGTGGCCTTCGGCCTGTCCATCATCATCTCCTCGCTCGTGCTCGGCCTGCTGTCCGGGGTGGGGATCCTGGTCCTGCAGGGCGTCCTCGCCATTCCCACCGCCCGGGCCGCGGTCAACCAGAAAACCGGCTTCGGCCTGATGTTCGCGCTTGCGAAGGGCCGGATCGGTGCGCTGGTCGGGCTGGCCCTGCTCTATCTCGCCCTCACCGCTGCCGCACTGGTCGCGATCATCGCCGGCTCCTTCTTCCTGGCCGACCAGCTCGGCGTGTCCTCGGCCTGGATCATCGTGCTGATCATTGTGGGCCTGACGGCGGTATCCGTCTGGATCGGCATCAAGCTGATGCTGGCACCGGCGGTGATCATCATGGAACGCGCCTCGGTCTTCCGGGCGCTCGCCCGGTCGTGGCAGCTGACCGACCGCAGCTGGTGGCGGACCTTTGGCATCATCCTCTTGTGCACCATCATCGTCACGGTGATCACCTCCGTGGTCAGCATGCCCATCTCGTTCATCGTGGGACTCGCCGGTCCGCTGCTGGGCGACCCCACATCGCCCGAGAGCATGCTGGCGACCATGGGGCCGCTCACGCTGGTCTCGATGCTGCTGTCTTCCATCTTCTCGGCCATCGGCTACGCCTTCCAAGCGGCCGTGATCGCCCTGGTCTACATCGACCTGAGGATCCGCCGCGAAGGGTTCGACGTCGTGCTGTTGCGCGAACATGAAGCCTCCGGCGGCCGGGAGACCCGGACCATTCCGGGACTCGGCGCGGGCGCGGCACCCGGCCCCGCGGTTCCCGGGCCGGCCGGCCCCTGGCCGACGTGACCGTGCACGCCCCGGGCATCGCGGCAGTGGCACCGGGTTCCGCAGCTGTCCCCTTCGAGGTCCCGGTGGAGCCGGGGCCGGAAGAGGCGCGCGAACTGCTCGTCCGCGAACTGGCCAAGGAGGAGTACCAGGATGCCCGGCCCGGGGTCTTGGAATCGGTGCTGCAGGCCATCCTCGACTGGCTGGCCGGGCTGGTCGCCCAACTCAATGGCTTCAGCCCCAATCTCGGCACGCTGGTCCTGGTCCTGGCCGCCCTGCTGCTGATCGGCGCGGCCGTGTGGCTGATCAAGCCCCGGCGCAACGCCCGCAGCCGCGCGGCGGCGGAGATGTTCGACGGCGCCGTCCCGCTCACAGCCGACGAACACCGCCGCAAGTCCCGGGCGGCCGCGGACCGGGGCGACTGGGATGCGGCGCTGACCGAGCGGTTCCGCGCGCTGGTGCGCTCGATGGAAGAGCGGGTGGTCCTGGATGCCCGGCCGGGCCGCACCGCCGACGAAGCGGCCGCAGGCATCGCCGCCGCGTTCGGCGCCGAGGCCGGGCGGCTGCGGGTTGCGGCCAACCGGTTCGACGCCGTGCGGTACGGCAACGTTCCCGCCACGCGTGCGGACCTTGACCAGCTGGCGGCCCTGGACGATTCCCTGGCCGCGGCCTCCCCGCAGCCGGGCGGCAGCGGCCCGGCGCCGCTGGCGGTTCCGCGATGAGCCACGCACGCGCCGCGGACCGGACTGCTGCGGCAGCCAACAGCTTCGCCGGAGGCACCACCGGAACCGGCGGCGCACCCGGAGACCTGCCGGAAACCGTCGGCGACGGCGGCTCGGTGCTGTCCACGCTGCGCGACCGGCTGCGCCGGTGGAGCTTCTGGCTCCTGCTGCTGGTGCTGCTGTGCGGCGTCGTGGCGCTGGAACTGCTCCGCGGCCCGGCCGCCGACCGCGCCGACCTCTCCCCCGGCAACGCCGCGCCCAACGGGGCCCAGGCCGTGGCCGAAGTGCTTCGCCAGCAGGGGGTGCAGGTGACCGCCACGAATTCGCTGCAGGAGACCCGGGACCAGCTGACGGCAGGCGACGCCGCCCTGCTGATCCACGACCCGGACGGCTACCTGACCGCCGGGCAGCTGAAACCGCTGAAGGAGCAGGCCGCGCGGATCGTGCTGCTCGAGCCCGGCTTTGAGGCGCTGCGGGCCCTTGCCCCCGGCGTCCGGGCCGCCGGCGTCGTCCCTGCCGACGGGGGCAACCTCGCAGCCGCCTGCGGCCTGCC
>NZ_JBNHGE010000039.1:0-25912 GCF_059090935.1 Arthrobacter sp. Y3223166
GGTTGCGGTTGCGGGTGCGGCTGACCCGCTCCGCCGCCTTGGTCAGGTCGCCGCCGGCGGTGCCGCCGGTCGCGCCGCCGCTTGCCGCGCCGGTGGTCTCTTCCTTGGCCGCCGGAGTTTCGGTGCGCACCGGCTGCTCGGCCTTCTTGGCCGTGCGGTCGGCCACGGAGGAGCCACGCTGGTGGTCGGAGATCGCGGCGACCAGGTCGCCCTTGCGCATCCGCGAGCCGCCGGTGATGCCGAGCTGCCCGGCCAGCACCTGCAGTTGGGCCAGCTTCAGGCCGGCAAGGCCTGCACTCTTCGGTGCAGGAGAGTCTATTGTTTCCACACCTGCGGTCAGGTCAGTGGTTTCGGTCACGAAGGATCCTTCCCCCTCGTCGGGCGGTGTGCATATGAAGCGCACCGCGTTGTTTGCTACCCGGCCGTTGCATGAGAAGCCCGGCTGGGTCCGGTATTGCCTGCGGCGTCGTGCCGAAACAAGTCCGGGTGATCAGAGATGAAAAACCTTGAAACAAGCCGTCCGGATGGAACGAGTGAGGTCCTGTCCGGCCGATGGCCGGCAGCAACGCCGTTGAGTGCCGCGGAAGGCTCCTGAAAGGCTGCACCTGGAACGGGGATCCTGCCCAAACGGCTACTCGGCTTGCTTGATCCGGAGCATCCGGCAGGTGTCCTCGCCGGTTAATCCCGGGGGTGCACTTCCACTTTAGCACCATCTGTGTCCACTGCCAGTTTCAGCACACGCCAGTTTCCCGGCGAGTCGCGGCGTTCCAGGTGCGCGGCGATGGCCCGCTGGACCTGCTCCGCTTCGGCCTCGTCCGCGGCGAGTGTCAGCACGGTGGGTCCGGCACCGGAGACGACGGCGGCGTGGCCCTGGCTGCGCAGCGCCGCGATCAGCGCGGCGCTGGGTTCCATGGCCGGTGCCCGGTGCCGCTGGTGCAGCCAGTCTTCGGTTCCGGCCCGCAGCAGGGACGGATCGCGGGTCAGCGCGTGGACCAGCAGGGCGGCGCGGCCGGAATTGGCGGCGGCCACGTGGTGCGGCACGGACGCGGGCAGGAGGTTGCGCGCGGTTTCCGTGGAAAGCTCGTAGGCCGGGATGGCCAGCACGGGCACGATGTCCGGGCAGATCGGCACGCAGGTGCTGGCGAACACGCCGGCCTCTTCCCAGGAGATGGCCAGCTGTCCGCCCAGGGCCGGAGCCACGTTGTCGGGGTGGCCCTCCAGCGCCGAGCAAACCTGCAGGATGTCTCCCGCCCCCAGCCGTTCCCGCTCCGGCAGCAGCGCGTTGGCCAACAGCACGGCGGAGACTACGGCGGCGGCCGAGGATCCCATGCCGCGGCCGTGCGGAATGAGGTTCCGGGCCCGCAGGCGCAGCCCGCCGGCGTCGTACCCGGCCTCACGCAGCGTGCCGCGCAGGGTGCGGATGATCAGGTGGCTTTCATCGGCGGGCAGCCCCGCCGCGCCCTCGCCGCTCACGGAGGCGTGGAAGACGCCGTCGTCGGTCGATTCCACCGTGACCGTGTCGTAGTAGGCCAGGGCCAGGCCCAGGCTGTCGAAGCCCGGGCCCAGATTGGCGCTGGTGGCCGGAACCCGCACGGTGACGCGCTGGCCGGGCGCGATGCGGCCGGCCACGGCGGTGCCCTCCCCCGGCAAGGTGCTGCTACTCAAGACCCAGGGCGCTGGCCACGCTGACCACGTCGAAGTCCACCTTGACCGGCGCCGCCTCGCTGCCGTCCTCGGTCTGCAGGGCCCACTGCGGGTCCTTCAGCCCGTGGCCGGTGACCGTGATGACGATGGTCTTGCCCGCGGGCACCTCGCCGGCCGCGTGCTTCTTGAGCACGCCGGCAACGCCTGCCGCGGAGCCGGGCTCCACGAAGACGCCCTCGCGGGAGGAGAGCCAGCGGTGCGCGGCCAGGATCTCGTCGTCGGTCACCGAGTCGATCAGGCCTCCGGACTCGTCGCGTGCGGCGATGGCTGTGTCCCAGGAGGCCGGATTGCCGATCCGGATGGCGGTGGCGATGGTTTCCGGTTCGGTTACCGGGTGTCCCAGCACCAGCGGCGCCGCGCCGGCGGCCTGGAAGCCCCACAGCACGGGGGTCTTGGTGGCGACCGGCGGGAGCATGCCGGCAATGGCCGATTCGTACGGCGCGGCGTACTCCTGGTACCCCTTCCAGTACGCGGTGATGTTTCCCGCGTTGCCCACCGGCATCACGTGGATGTCCGGGGCGTCGCCCAGATAGTCGACGGTCTCGAAGGCCGCCGTCTTCTGGCCCTGGATGCGCGCCGGGTTCACCGAGTTGACCAGGAACACCGGATAGGCCTCGGAGAGCTTGCGGGCCACTTCCAGGCAGTTGTCGAAGTTGCCGTTGATCTGGATGATCTCGGCGCCGTGCGCGATCGCCTGGCTCATCTTGCCCATGGCGATCTTGCCGGCCGGCACGAGCACCGCGCACTTCAGCCCGGCCTGGGTGGCATAGGCGGCGGCGGACGCGGAGGTGTTGCCGGTGGACGCGCAGACCACCGCCTTGGCGCCGGCCTCCACGGCCGCGGTGATGGCCATGGTCATGCCTCGGTCCTTGAAGGAGCCGGTGGGGTTCATCCCCTCCACCTTGAGGTAGACCTCGGATCCGGTCAGTTCGGAGAGGGCCTTGGCCTGCACCAGCGGGGTGCCGCCTTCGCCGAGGGTGATGATCTCGGTCTGCTCCGATACCGGCAGCCGGTCCGCGTATTCACGGATGACGCCGCGCCATTGGTGGGCCACTTAGATTCCTTCTACTCGCAGGACAGAGGTAACAGCGTTGACGATGTCGAGCCCGCGCACGGCCTCGACGGTTGCGGCCAGCGACGCCTCGGAGGCCCGGTGGGTGACGAAGCGCAGTTCGGCGGTCACCTCGCCGCCGTCGTGGGCGGGATCCAGCGGGCCCTCGGTGTGGATGGTCTGGCGCATGGTCTCGATGGAGACCCCGTGCTCGGCGAAAACGCCGGCAATCTGGGCCAGCACACCGGGCCGGTCGGCCACGTCCAGGCCGATGTAGTAGCTGGTGCGCACCGAGTCCAGCCCGACGGCGGGCAGGTCCACGGTCGCCGTTTCGGTCCGGCCCGGGCCGCCGCCGACCATGCGCCGGGCGGCGCTGACCACGTCGCCGACCACGGCCGAGGCGGTCGGCGCGCCGCCGGCACCCTGGCCGTAGAACATCAGTTCGCCGGCGTTTTCCGCTTCCACAAAGACGGCGTTGAACGCCCCGTGCACGGCGGCCAGCGGGTGCTGGCGCGGCAGCAGGGTCGGGTGGACGCGCACGGACACGCCCTCGCGGCCGTCGGCGCCGCTCAGCCGCTCGGCGATCGCCAGCAGCTTGATCACGTAACCGGCGTCCCGGGCCGCGGCGATGTCGTCGGCGGAGACGGAGCTGATGCCCTGGCACTGGACGTCGGCCAGGTCGACCGCGGTGTGGAAGGCCAGCCCGGCCAGGATCGCGCCCTTGGCGGCGGCGTCATGGCCTTCGATGTCGGCGGTCGGGTCGGCTTCGGCGTAGCCGAGCTCCTGCGCGGCGGCCAGCGCCTCGCCGAACTGGGCGCCGGTGGAATCCATCTGGTCCAGGATGTAGTTGGTGGTTCCGTTGACGATGCCCATCACCTTGGTGACGCGGTCCCCCGCCAGCGACTCGCGGATCGGCCGCAGGATGGGGATGGCCCCGGCCACGGCCGCCTCGAAGGAGAGTTCGACGCCGGCGTCGTCGGCCTGGGCGTACAGCTCCTGGCCGTCGGCGGCCAGCAGGGCCTTGTTGCCGGTGACGACGGCGGCCCCGTTGGCGATCGCGGTGCGGATCAGCGTCCGGGCCGGTTCCAGGCCGCCCAGCAGTTCGATCACGATGTCGGCGTCTTTGACCAGCGTCGCGGCGTCGGTGGTGAACAGCTCTGCGGGCAGTTCCACGGCCCGTTTGGCGGCGGCATTGCGCACCGCGATGCCGGTCAACTCCAGCCGCGCGCCGGTCCGCGCGGCGAGCACGTCGGCGTCGTCAAGCAGGATGCGGGCCACCTGGGCGCCGACATTTCCGCATCCCAACAGTGCTACCTTCAGCGTTTTCATGCTGCCCAAACTCTCAGTCTTAGTCTTACTCGCAATAACTGCTGCCCGGCCGGCGGTCAGCCCAGGTCACGGGCCAGCAGGTCGGCTTCGGTCTCGCCTCGAATGATCAACCGTGCCTCGCCGCCGCGCACGGCAACCACAGGTGGCCGGGCAACGTAGTTGTAGTTGCTGGAAAGCGCCCAGCAATAGGCCCCGGTCGCCGGCACCGCCAGCAGGTCCCCTGCCTCGATGTCCTCGGGCAGGTAAACGTTCCTGACTACAATGTCACCGCTCTCGCAGTGTTTACCAACCACGCGGGAAATAATCGGGGCCGCGTCCGTCACACGCGAGGCCAGCGCCGCCGAGTAGTCGGCGTCGTAGAGCACCGGCCGGGCGTTGTCGCTCATGCCTCCGTCCACGGACACGTAGCGCCGCGGGCTGCTGCCGCCGCCCTCCGTGTCCACCTGGACGGTCTTGCGGGTGCCGGCCGAGTAGAGCGTGAACGTGCTGGGCCCGGCGATGGCCCGGCCCGGCTCGATCGAGATCCGCGGCACCGGGATGCCCAGCCGCTCCGTGACGGAGCGCACGACGGCGGCCATCGCCTGGGCGAGTTCCGCCGGCGGGCGGGGGCTGTCGGCCTCGGTGTAGGCAATGCCGTAACCGCCGCCCAGGTCCAGTTCATGCAGGTCCACGCCGTGGACCCGCTTGACCTCGGCTACGAACGTGAGCAGCCGCTCGGCCGCCAGCGCGAAGCCTTCGGGCTCGAAGATCTGCGATCCGATGTGGCAGTGCAGGCCCAGCAGGTTGATGGACTCGTGCTCCAGCGCCGCCGCCACGGCCTGCGCGGCCGGGGAGCCGGCCGGCCGGGGCTGCGCACCGGCGTCGTGCCCCGCGCCCTGGTCGGCGCCGGCCATCGAGAGCCCGAACTTCTGGTCTTCGTGCGCCGTGGCAATGAACTCGTGGGTGTGCGCGTGCACGCCGGGGGTCAGCCGCAGCATCACGTTGGCCATCTCGCCGCGGGCCGCGGCGATGGCTCCCAGGCGTGCCAGTTCGTCGAGGCTGTCCACCACGATGCGGCCCAGCCCCATGTCCAGCGCGCGGTGGAGTTCGGCGTCCGACTTGTTGTTGCCGTGCAGGCCCAGGTCCTCCCCCGGGATGCCCGCGCGGGCGGCCACGGCCAGCTCCCCGCCGCTGCAGGTGTCCAGCCGCAGCCCCTCCTGCGCCACCCACCGGGCGATCTCCACGCTGAGGAACGCCTTGCCGGCGTAGTACACGTCGACGCCGCCGCAGAGCGTGCTGAAGGCCTCGTCGAAGGCCTGCTTGAACTCGCGCGCGCGGGCCCGGAAGTCGTCCTCGGACACCACGAACAGCGGCGTGCCGAACTGCTCTTTCAGCCGGGTGACGCCGAGGCCGGAGATTTCCAGCTCGCCCTCCGCGCCGCGGGACACGTCCCGGGCCCAGAGCTTGGCGTCCAGCCGGTTGACGTCCTGCGGGCAGGTGAGCCAGTCCGGAGCCAGGTCGGACGCGGCGGCGGTTTCGTGTGCTGCGGGCATTACATCCTCTCCGGCGCGCTGACGCCCAGCAGCCCAAGACCGTTGGCCAGGACCTGGGTGACGGCGGCGTTCAACCACAGGCGGGTACGGTGCGTATCGGTGACTGCGCCGTCGCCGATCGGCGTCACCCGGCAGGCGTCGTACCAGCGGTGGTAGGCGCCGGCGATGACTTCCAGGTGCCGGGCGACGCGGTGCGGTTCGCGCAGCTTCGCGGCGGTGGCGACCACCGACGGGTAGGCCCCGAGCACGGCCAGCAGCTCGTTCTCCGTGGCATGGTCCAGCAGCGAGGCATTGAAGGCGCTGCGGTCCACGCCGGAAGAGGCCGCGTTGCGCGCGACGGCGCAGGTGCGCGCGTGGGCGTACTGCACGTAGAAGACCGGGTTGTCGTTGCTGTGCTTGACCAGCAGGTCCAGGTCGATGTCGATGTTGGAATCGGCGTGCGAGCGGGTGAGGGCATAGCGGGCGGCATCCACCCCCACGGCGTCGACCAGGTCCTCCATGGTCACCACCGTGCCGGCCCGCTTCGACATGCGCAGGGGCTTGCCGTCCTTGACCAGGTTGACCATCTGCCCGATCAGCACTTCCACCCGGTCGGCGTCGTCGCCGATGGCGGCCGCGGCGGCTTTCAGCCGGGCGACGTAACCGTGGTGGTCTGCGCCGAGCATGTAGATGCACAGGTCAAAGCCGCGGTCCCGCTTGTTCTTGAAGTAGGCGATGTCGCCGGCAATATAGGCGGCATTGCCGTCGGACTTGATGACGACGCGGTCCTTGTCGTCACCGAAGTCGGTGGACTTCAGCCACCAGGCACCGTCCTGGAAGTAGAGGCTGCCGGAGGCTTTGAGCTGCTCCAGCAGCTTTTCAACCGCGCCGTCCTCGAACAGGGAGTTTTCGTGGAAGTAGACGTCGAAGTCCACCCCGAACTCATGCAGCGATTCCTTGATGGCGCCAAACATCAGTTCAACGCCGCGGCTGCGGAACTCTTCCTGCGGGTCGGCCGCCGACAGCGCATCCGGATTCTGCCGCAGCACCGCCTGGGCGATGTCCGCGATGTAGTCACCGCCGTAGCCATCCTCGGGGGCGGGTTCGCCCTTTGCCTTCGCCAGCAGCGAGCGGGCGAAGCGGTCGATCTGCGACCCGTGGTCGTTGAAGTAGTACTCGCGCGTGACGTCGGCACCCTGGGCGGCCAGGATGCGGGCCAGGGCGTCGCCGAGTGCCGCCCAGCGGGTCCCGCCCAGGTGGATCGGACCGGTCGGGTTGGCGGAGACGAATTCGAGGTTGATCCGCTGGCCCGCCAGGTCGCCGGCGGTGCCGAAGGCGCTGCCGGCCTCCACGATGCTGCGGGCCAGCGTTCCGGCTGCGGCGGCGTCCACGGTGATGTTCAGGAATCCGGGTCCGGCGATGTCCACCCGGCTGACGCCGTCGATCTTCTCCAGCCGCGCGCTGAGGATTTCGGCGAACTGGCGCGGGCTCATGCCGGCCTTCTTGCCCAGCTGCATGGCGATGTTGGTGGCCCAGTCCCCGTGCTCGCGGTTCTTGGGGCGCTCCACCCGGACCTCGCTGGGCATTTCGACGGCGAAGTCGCCGGCGTCGACGGCGGCCTGCAGGCAGGCGGCAATGGCAGCGGAAAGTTCTTCAGGAGTCACCCCACAAGCATAGGGCAATCCCTTGATCCGACCGGCTTTCGGCGGGCTGGCTGTGACCGGGCTCGCAGGCGCACTGTGCCGGCCGGACCGGCCACCTTGCATGCGGCCGCCGTCGGGGCCGGTCCGGGCGCATTTCTTCTGGCGGCGCAGATACTGATAAGCTCAATAGGTCCCGCAGGGCACCGGGTTTCCAGCCGGTGCCGCGCCCTCGTAGCTCAGGGGATAGAGCGTCTGCCTCCGGAGCAGAAGGCCGTAGGTTCGAATCCTATCGAGGGCACTGAAGCGCAGGACAAGGGAGAATCCCCGGCTCAAGAGCCGGGGATTCTCCCGTTAACGGCAGCCGGCCTGCGCCGGAGTCACCTCACTCGCCGTCTCCCGGCCCGTCGAAGCGGCGGTCGACGCCCACCTGGTCCACCTTGCGGTGGAAATGCATGCCGGACCTGCCACCAAGAATGGCACCGGCGAGCGAGACCAGCGCGGCGACGACCAGGAATACGATGCCGCCGGTCGTCAGCTCCCCTTCGCCTAGGGGCACGCGGGGGAAACTGTTCAAGCTGCTCAGCACATTGAACTGGCTGCCAGCGATCAGCCCCAGGATGGCGAGCACAATGGCAACCACGATCGCCCACAGCCACACGGCCAGCCCCTGCTTGACGCCGTCGAAGCGGGCCATCCGGCCGGCCACGTACCCGCCGCAGAAATACGAAATGAACAAGATGACGGCCAGGATGATCCCGCCCACTATGCCGACCGTCCCCAGGTTCCGGGACGCCTGCTCGGCGACCTGCGCGGGATCGGCGCTCTCGGCGATCCCCACGGCGGCGCCGATGGCGGCCATCAGCGCCGTCAGGATGACTCCGATCCCGGTGGCCGCGAGCCAGCCGAAGAACGCGGAGCCCCACTTGATGCCGCCGAATTGGCGCCTCTCCGCCGCTACCACGTCATTGCGTCGTTGTTTCGGGCTTCTGGCCCCTTCTGCAGCTGAACTCATCACCGGTTCTCCTTTATTCGCTTGGGGTGCGCGCACCCGGCAGGCGCATGCACCCTGCTCATCCGCCGCGCATCGCCCGCCGGACTACTAAGCACACTTATGAGTGTGCCTGCACGCGGGCCGCGGTACAAGGACAACCCCCGGCGTGCCGCAGAGGGAAACGGCCCCCTAGCGGGCCGCGCTGCCTGCCGGCTGCCGCGCGCCGGCGGCGGCGCCACCGCCGCGGAAGGTGCGGCGGTAGGACGCCGGGCTCACGCCAACGGACCTGGCGAAATGGTGGCGCAGCAGCACCGCCTGGCCGAACCCGGTGATCCGGGCGATCTCCTCGATGTTCAGGTCCGATTCCTCAAGCAGTTCCTGCGCACGCAGCACCCGCTGGGCGTTGATCCATGCCGCCGGCGTCGCGCCGGTCTCGGCCCGGAACCGGCGGGCGAAGGTGCGCTCGGACATGTGGACCCGCGCGGCCAGCTGGGCAACGCTGACGTCCTGGGCCAGGTTCTCGGACAGCCAGGCCAGCAGGTCCTTGAGGGTGTGGCAGCCGGCCAGCGACATGGGCCGGTCAATATATTGCGACTGGCCCCCGGCCCGATGCGGCGGCACCACCATGTCCCGGGCGATGGCCGACGCCACGGATGCCCCGAGTTCGGTCCGGACCAGGTGCAGGCAGGCGTCGATTCCGGCGGCGGTGCCGGCGCTGGTGATGATGCGCTCGTCCTCCACGTACAGCACGTTTTCGTCGACGTCGACCTGCGGATATTCGGCGGCCAGCTGGTGCGAGTACTGCCAGTGGGTGGTGGCGCGCCGGCCGTCCAACAGCCCAGCTTCAGCCAGCACAAAGGCCGCCGAGCACACGGACAAGACCCAGGCGCCGCGGGCGTGGGCCGCCCGCAGGGCCTGCAGAAGTGCTTCGGGGGCCTGGTCCATGCGCTGGTACGGCACCACCACCACGAGGTCCGCGTCGTCGGCGGCCTCCAGCCCGACGGCGACATTGAGGGAGAATCCCAGCTTGCTGCTGACGACCCCGGGCTCGGGAGTGCAGATCCGGAAGTCGAACGCCGGAACGCCGGTCCCCCGGTCGGAACGGTCGATGCCGAAGACTTCGCAGACCACCCCGAATTCGAACGGCGCAGCTCCCGGAAGCACCACCACGGCCACCTTTTTCAGCATGCCCCCAGTATGGCAGTTTTTTATGCTTTATGGTCGTTTCTGCCACTCTTTTTTTGCCGGCAGCAGGACCACCATGGAGGCATGGAACTCCTCCTGATTACCGCACTGGCACTCCTCGTCATCATCGAAACCCTCCGGCTGATCCTGCGTGACGGACGGGGCAACACCCCGCCGGAACGCTCACAGGCCGACTGGACGGCCGGCTCCACCCCGAGCCGCCCCTACACCGACCTCGCCCGGCTGGCCTGACCCGGCCACCCCTCCGCGGGTTCCTGACGAAGGGACCCGCGGGCCGAACCCTCTGAAGCACCCCGCGGGACCCGGCCCTCTGATGGGACCCGCGGGCCGAACCCTCTGAAGCACCCCGCGGGATCCGGCCCTCTGATGGGACCCGCGGGCCGGACCCTCTTTACGGCTCCCTACTGGCGGTGGGCGAACAGGTCGCGCAACAGCGCGATCTCGGCCAGGTGATGAATCATTTCCCGGTTGATGTGCAGCACCAGCGTCCCCATGGAGCGATCGGCATAGGGGCCTTCGGCCGGCCCGCAGGGCGCCGCCAGCCCCTCGACGCCGAGTCCCCGGACCCCCGCGGTCCAGTGCGCATAGTATTCGTCCAGCAGTTCCAACGCGCCCGACGCCGTGCCCGGATAGTCGAACGATTCGTAGCTGACCGGCGGCCCGCCGAAGTGCGAGGCGTTACGGCTGCCCAGCACGCCCACCAGAATGTGGCCCAGCCGCCAGGCGACGGTGGTCACCGGCGGCGGCACCGGCTCCGGAAGTCCGAAGTCGATCGTGAAAATGCCGGCGCCCACCGCCATCGGGGCGGTACTGGTCCCGCGGTGCCGCACGTTCCAGCAGCCCTCGGCGGGCTCCCAGAAGTACTCTTCGTCGGTGAGCCCCTCCAGCCGCGGCCGGGCCTGGGCGTCCCAATGCCACGTCAGCTGCTCGAGCAACTCCTCGGCTGCATTGAAAGACATGCCCGCTCCTCCCAACGGCGGCTCCCCGCCTGGGGAGCCCGGGAATCCATCATGCCGGGCGGCCGGCTGTTTGCCCATAGTCGGGACGCACCCCCTGCAACCGGGCAGGTTGCCGACGCCGGGCCCCCTGCATCACGGACCGTTCCTGTCCTGAATTGGGACTAGAGTGGCCCTGTTGCCGGAACGACCGGCACCCGCGCGTGCTGCACGATTCGGCACGCTTCGGCTGCTGAAGTCAGGTGGGCCATGCTCGAAACATCCGCGCGGCTGCTGCAGTTGCTCTCCCTGCTTCAGATGCGCCGGGAGTGGACCGGGTCCGCCCTGGCCGGGCGGATGGGTGTCACCGAACGGACGGTGCGCCGCGACATCGGCAAACTCCGCAGCCTCGGGTATCCCATCAATGCGTCCCCCGGCGTGGCCGGCGGCTACCAGCTGGGCGCGGGCGCGCAGCTTCCGCCGCTGCTGCTCGACGACGACGAAGCCCTCGCCGTCGCGCTGGGTCTTGGGGCGGTGACCGCCAGCCCGGTGGCCGGCGTCGGCGAGGCGTCGCTCCGGGCGCTGACCAAGCTGGAGCAGGTGCTGCCGGCGCGGCTCCGGCCCAAGTTTTCCACGCTGAAGAACGCCGTGGTCACCCTGGCCGGCCCCACCGCGGCCGTTGACCCCGAGGTGCTGACCGGGATCTCCACCGCCATCGCCGAACGGCGCGTGGTCGGCTTCCGCTACGCCAAGGCGGACGGTGAGTCCGGCCGCCGCCTGGCCGAACCGTACCGGCTGGTGGACACCGGCCGGCGCTGGTACCTGGTGGCCTACGATACCGGCCGGCAGGACTGGCGCACCTTCCGGGTGGACCGGTTCGAATCGGTTCCCACGGCGCGTGAACGCTTTGCCCCGCGGCAGTTGCCGCAGCCGGACCTGGCCGCCTACGTCCAGCAGTCGATCACCAGGTCCCCGTACCGGTTCGACGTGGTGGTCCGGATCGACGCTCCCCTGCAGGCCGTCGCCGAGCGGATCCCGCCGAACATCGCCGCCCTGTCCGACGACGGCGGGGCCACCGTGCTGCGGGCCGGCTACGATTCGCTGGACTACCCCCTGGTGGAGCTGGCCGCCACCGGCTTTGCGTTTGAAATTTTGGAGCCGGCGGAATTCCGGCAGCGCGCCGCGGAGCTCGCGGGCCGGCTGGCTGCCGCGGCCGGCACGGGAACGGCGGCCGCCCCTACCGCCTAGGTGGGACAGCCGCCGTCGTACGTCGACCCGGTCCGATGCCGGTGGCTCCTGCAGCGCGGACGCTACTGGAGCATGGTGCGGTCGTCGACCACGCCCTTGATCTTCTCGAACTCATGCAGCAGGTCCGGCACGGTGGCCTTCTGCTTCTGTTCCTGGTCGAGGTCCAGGATGATCCGGCCCTCGTGCATCATGATCAGCCGCGTGCCCAGCCGGAGCGCCTGCTCCATATTGTGGGTCACCATCAGCGTGGTCAGGCGGTGCCGGTCCACCACCTCGGCGGTCAGGCGGCTGACCAGCTCCGCACGCTGCGGGTCGAGTGCGGCGGTGTGCTCGTCCAGCAGCAGGATCTTCGGGCTGCTGAACGTGGCCATCAGCAGCGACAGCGCCTGCCGCTGGCCGCCCGAGAGCAGGCCGACCTTGGCCTTGAGCCGGTTCTCCAGCCCGAGCTCCAACGAACGCAGCTCTTCCTTGAAGAATTCGCGCTTCCTGCGGGTCACGCCGGGGCGCAATCCGCGGCGCTTACCGCGTTCGTAGGCGATGGCCAGGTTCTGTTCGATGGTCATCTCCGGTGACGTTCCCGCCATCGGGTCCTGGAAGACGCGGCCGACGAAGCGGGCACGCTGGTGGTCGGCGAGCCTGGTGACGTCGTTGCCGTCGATGCTCACCGTGCCGACGTCGGGGCGCAGCTTGCCGGAGGTGATGTTCAGGATGGTCGATTTGCCGGCACCGTTGCTGCCGATCACCGTGACGAATTCGCCGGCGGCCAGGGACAGGTTGATCTCCTGCAGGGCGACGCGCTCGTTGACGGTGCCCGCGAAGAAGGTCTTGTGAACGTTCTTGATATCCAGCATGTCAGCCCTTCGCTCCCGTCAGGGACTTCTTCATCTTTCCGAGCCCGCCGACGCGGCGAAAGACCTTCCACTGCGGCAGCACCAGCGCGATGACCACCAGCACGGCCGAGACCAGCTTCATGTCGTTCGGCTGCAGGCCGGCCTGGAGGGCCAGCTGGATGACCACGCGGTACAGTACGGAACCGAGCACCACGGCCAGGGTGGCGATCCAGATCAGGCGGGTTCCGAAGATCGCCTGGCCGATGATCACCGAGGCCAGGCCGGCCAGGATCAGGCCGATGCCCATGCCGATGTCGGCGAACCCCTGGTACTGGGCGATGAACGCGCCGCAGACGGCCACGAGCCCGTTGGACAGGGCGAGGCCCAGGATCTTCTGGTTGTCCGTGCTGACGCCGAAACTGCGGATCATCTGTTCGTTGTCGCCGGTCGCCTGCATGGCCAGTCCGATGTCGGTGTGCAGGAACCAGTCCATGATCACCTTCACCACCAGGGCGACCAGCAGGAAGATGGCGATGGCGCCGATGCCGCCGAGCATCCCCGACTCGCGCAGCGGGGTGATCAGGGTTTCTTCGCGCAACAGCGGCAGGTTGGCCCGGCCCATGATGCGCAGGTTGATGGAATAGAGGGCGATCATTGTCAGGATGCCGGCCAGCAGGCCGTTGATCTTGCCCTTGGTGTGCAGCAGGCCGGTGACGGTGCCGGCAGCCATACCGGCGATGAAGGCCAGGATGGTGGCCATGACCGGCGGCATGCCGTTGATGATGCTGATGGCGGCGACTCCGGCGCCGGTGGTGAAACTGCCGTCGACCGTCAGGTCGGGAAAATCGAGGATGCGGAAGGTCAGGTAGACCCCCAGGGCCATGATCGCGTAGATCAGCCCAAGCTCAACCGCGGTAATCATAGGTAGTAGACCTTGGTTCTCTCGTGGCGTCGATCCGGCGGCCGGGCTGGCCGGCCGCCGGAGGGACTGCGGACTTCTTCGGCTCGAGCTGGAAGGTCGGGCTTACTCGAAGACGTGGTCGGCCGTGTCGGCGTAGCCGTCCGGCAGGGTCACACCCATGCGCTTGGCGGCGGCCGGGTTGACGTAGAGTTCCAGTTCGGTCTGGGTCTCCACCGGCATGGAGGCCGGTTCAGCCTCGCCCTTGAGGATCTTCACGGCCATCTCGCCGGTCTGGTAGCCCAGCTTTTCGTAGTTGATGCCGTAGGTGGCCACCGTGCCGCGCTTCACCGAGTCGCCCTCGGCGGCAATCGTCAGGATCTTCTTGGATTCGGCCACCTGGATCAGGGACTCGAGGGCGGACACCACGTTGTTGTCGGTCGGCACGTAGAACGCGTCGACGTCGAGCGACTCGGCGGCCTGCTGGACTTCACCGGAGTTGGAGATTGCTGCTTCCTTGATCTCCAGGCCCAGTTCCTTCGCCGCTTCCTTGGCCCATTCGACCTGCACGGTGGAGTTGACCTCGCCCGAGGAGTAGACGATGCCCACGGACTTCGCGTCCGGGTTCAGCTCCTTGACCAGGGCCAGCTGCTCCTCGACCGGGTTGCGGTCCGAGGTACCGCTGACGTTCGATCCCGGAGCGTCCATGCTTTCCACCAGCGAGGCGGACTCCGGGTCGGTAACCGCGGTGAACAGGATCGGGGTGTCGGCGATTGCCTGCACGGCCGCCTGCGCGGTGGGCGTCGCGATGGCCAGGATGAGGTCCTTCTGGTCGCTGGCGAACTTGCCGGCGATGGAGGTCGCGGTGCCCTGGTCGCCCTGCGCGTTCTGCTCGTCGTAGGTCACGGTCTCGCCCTCGACGTAGCCGTTGTCGGCCAGCGCCTTCTTGAACCCTTCGCGGGCCGCGTCCAGGGACGGATGCGAGACGATCTGGCTGATGCCGATCTCCACCGATTCGGTGCTGCCTTCGGCGGCATTGCCCTCGGAGGATCCCGCGTTGCCGCACGCGGAAACAAGCAGGGCGGTGGCCAGCAGGCCTGACCCCAGGCCGAACATGGTCGAACGTTTCTTCACGATGTTCCTTTCAAATGTCCGTCACGTGCCGGATAGCCCGGCACTTTTCCGCCTTGCCGCCCCTCCCCGGCGCGGCTGAAGCGGTCCGCCACACGCGGCGTCGTCATCGGCGCCGGCGGTTATGGCAGGCAACCCTGCGGAAGCGTCCTGAAGATCTTACCTGTGAACCGAGTCACATTGTCTAATCAGAACCGCGGGGTCAGGACAACCATATGAGATACGTCTCCCCCGCCGGACAAATTGCATCCGTTTGTCGCCGGATAGTTATTTATGTCCACGGACGCACGCCGGGCCGTGCGCGCTGTGCGGACGGTCCGGGGCAGCGGGCCCAGCGACTAGACTGTGGTCAATCATGGCTGTGAACATCACGTATCCCGCGGCCCTGCCGGTTTCGGAGCGGCGCGAGGACATCACGGCGGCCATCGCCGCGAACCAGGTGACCGTCATCGCCGGCGAAACCGGCTCCGGCAAGACAACACAAATCCCGAAGATGTGCCTGGAGCTGGGCCTGGGCGAGAAGGGGCTGATCGGCCACACCCAGCCCCGGCGGCTGGCCGCCCGGACCGTGGCCGAACGCATCGCCGAGGAACTGGACGTGAAGATTGGCCAGGAGGTCGGCTTCCAGGTCCGCTTCACCGGCGAGGTCGGCCGGGATACCCGGATCAAGCTGATGACGGACGGCATCCTGCTGGCCGAAATCCAGCACGACAAACTCCTGAAAAAGTACAGCACGATCATCATCGACGAGGCCCACGAACGCAGCCTCAACATCGACTTCATCCTGGGCTATCTCAAGCAGATCCTGCCCAAGCGTCCGGACCTGAAGGTCATCATCACCTCCGCGACGATCGACCCGGACCGCTTTGCCCGGCACTTCGGCAGCGACGACGCACCGGCGCCGGTGATCGAGGTTTCCGGCCGGACCTACCCGGTGGAAATCCGCTACCGCCCGCTGAACCAGCCGGCGGCCACCGATCCCGACAACCCGGACGTGGACGTGCTGGAGGAAGACCGCGACCCGCTTGACGCCGTCTGTGACGCAGTGGACGAGCTGTCCCTGGAGGCTCCCGGCGACATCCTGGTCTTCTTCTCCGGCGAGCGCGAGATCCGCGATGCCGCCGACGCCCTCACGGCCAGGATCAAGACCAACCGCCGGCTGGCCGGCACCCAGATCCTGCCGCTGTACGCCCGGCTGTCGTTGGCGGAACAGCACCGGGTCTTCTCCCCCGGCAGCCAGCGCAGGATAGTGCTGGCCACCAACGTGGCCGAGACGTCGCTGACGGTTCCGGGCATCAAGTACGTCATCGACACCGGCACCGCGCGCATCTCCCGCTACTCGCACCGGACCAAGGTCCAGCGGCTGCCGATCGAGCGCATCTCGCAGGCCTCGGCCAACCAGCGCTCGGGCCGCTGCGGCCGCGTGAGCGACGGCATCGCCATCCGGCTCTACTCCGAAGAGGACTACGAGTCCCGGCCCGAGTTTACCGACCCCGAGATCCTGCGCACCAACTTGGCCGCGGTCATCCTGCAGATGACCGCGATGGGCGTGGCCCGCGGTCCCAAGGACATCGAAGCCTTCCCGTTCGTGGAGCCGCCCGAGTCCCGTGCCATCAACGACGGCGTCACCCTCCTGCGCGAACTCGGCGCCCTGCCCGAGCCCGGCGCCAAGGGAGGGCCCGCGCCGAAGTCGGGCCTCACGGCCGTCGGGCGCAAACTGGCGCAACTGCCGGTGGACCCGCGCTTGGGCCGCATGATCGTGGAAGCCGGCCAACGCGGCTGCGTGCGCGAGGTGATGGTCCTGGCGGCGGCGCTGACCATCCGGGACCCCCGGGAACGGTCCCATGGGGACAATGCGGCCAAGCAGCAGCAGGCCAACGAGAAGCACAAGCGCTTCGTGGACGAGAAGTCCGACTTCACCGGCATCCTGAATTTGTGGCGCTATCTGCAGGAGCGGCAGCAGGAGCTCTCCTCCACCCAGTTCCGCAAACTGTGCCGCACGGAATTCATCAACTACCTGCGGGTCCGGGAGTGGCAGGACCTGTTCGCGCAGCTGCGCCAGTTGGCCAAGCCGCTGGGCATCGCGCTGGAGTCGGGACACGAGGTCGACCCCGTGGGCAGGCACGATGACATCCACAAGTCCCTGCTCGCCGGCCTGCTGAGCCACATCGGCGTGTACGAGGAGCGCAAGCGCGAATATGCCGGCGCGCGAGGCACCCGGTTCGCCATCTTCCCCGGATCGGCGCTGTTCAAGAAGTCGCCGGACTGGGTGATGGCCGCCGAGCTCGTGGAAACCTCACGGCTGTGGGCCAGGGTGGCGGCGAAATTCGATCCCGCCTGGGCCGAAGAGATTGCCCCGCAGCTGTGCAAACGCACGTATTCGGAGCCGCACTGGTCCAAGAAGATGGGCTCCGTGATGGCCTACGAGAAGGTCACCCTCTACGGGGTGCCGATCGTCCCGCAGCGCCGCATCCAATACGGCAGGATCGACCGGGAACTCAGCCGCGAGCTGTTCATCCGCCATGCCCTGGTGGAGGGCGACTGGCGCACGCACCACAAGTTCTTCCACCGCAACCGCAAGCTGCTGGCCGAGGTCGAGGAACTGGAGACGCGGATGCGCCGCCGCGACCTGCGCGTGGACGACGAAACGCTGTTCGAGTTCTACGACAAACGGATCGGCCCCGAGGTGGTCTCCGAACGGCACTTCGACAAGTGGTGGAAGGATGCGCGGGCGGAGAATCCCACGCTGCTGGATTTCGATCCGGATGCCGTGCTGGCCGCCGACGCCGAGGAACTCGACACCTCGGCGTTCCCGAAGACCTGGCGGCAGGGGACCTTCGAGCTCCCGCTGAGTTATGAATTCTCGCCCGTGGCACCGGGGGCAACCCCGGATCCGTCGGACGGCGTAACGGTGCACGTGCCGGTGCTGTTCCTCAACCAGCTGGACGCGGCTCCGTTCCGCTGGCAGATCCCGGGCCTGCGGGTGGAGCTGGTGACCGCGCTGATCAAGTCGTTGCCCAAGCAGATCCGGAAGAACTTCGTTCCCGCCCCGGACGTTGCCCGGAGCGCGGCGGCGGCCCTGGCTGCGGACTTCGATCCGGCCGAAGATGACCTGGAGCCGTCGCTGGAGCTGGTCCTGCGCCGGCTGAAGGGACACATCATCCCGCCCGGCTCATGGAACTGGGAGACCGTTCCGCCGCACCTGCGCATGACATTCCGCGTGCTCGACGGCACCGGCAAGGTGCTGGGCGAGGACAAGGACCTGGACCGGCTGCAGCAGGAACTCGCGCCGGCGAACCGCCGGGCCATCGCCGAGTCGCTGGGAGCGACCCCGAAGACCGCGCAGCCGTCGCCGGCGGGTCAACGCCGCGGCGCCACCGGCAAGAAGCGCGGCGGCGGCCAGGGCGCCGCTCCGGGCACAGCCCCCGTTGCCGGGACACCGGCGTCGGGGACTGCTGCACATGCCGCCGCGGGCCTGCAGGAACGCAGCGGCCTGACCGCCTGGCCGGACGGTGATCTCCCCCGCGAGGTCAGGCGCGAGGTGGCCGGGCACACCGTGACCGGCTATCTGGCGCTGGTGGACGAAGGCGGCACCGTCGGTGTGCGCGTCTACCAGACTCCTTCCGGCCAGCAGGCGGCGATGCGCTCGGGCATCATCCGGCTGCTGGTGCTGCGGGTGCCCTCGCCGCAGCGGTACGTGCTGGACCACCTGAACAACACGGAGAAGCTGACGTTCACGCAGAACCCCCACGGTTCGGTGGCGTCGCTGATCGACGACTGCACGCAGGCCGCGGTGGACAAGCTGGTGCCGGCCGAGCTGCCCTTCACCCGGGCCGGCTTCGACGCGCTGTACGAGCAGGTCCGCGCGGAACTGATCGATACCGTCTTCACCGTGACCGCCATCGTGGAGAAGATCCTCTCCAGCACCCGGCGGATCCAGAAGGAGCTGAAGTCCAACGCCAGCCTGGCCCTGATCAGTCCGCTCTCCGACATCAAGAGCCAGCTGGAGCAGCTGGTCTATCCCGGGTTCGTGGCGGCCACGGGTTATGCGCAGCTCAGCCAGCTGCCGCGCTACCTCGAGGGGATTGAGCGCCGGCTGCAAAAACTGCCGACCGCCGTGGGCCGGGACGTGCAGCACATGGCAGTGGTGCAGCGGCTCGAAGACGAGTACGACGACGCGAGGGCGGCGCTGAAGCCCGGCAACCTGGACGGCTCGGGGCTGGACAGGGTTCGCTGGATGCTGGAAGAACTGCGGATCAGCTTCTTCGCGCAGGAACTCGGCACCGCGTATTCGGTGTCCGAAAAGCGCGTCCGAACGGCCCTGAACGAGGCCCTCGCCGGCTGAGGCATGCGCGTCAGTCGGCGGGGACGACGTCCCCGTGTCCGGCCTCGCGCAGCGCCGCCCGGAGGCGCTTGGCTGACTCATCCATCACGGCCGGGTCCGGGTCCTGCTGCGCCCTCTTGAAGTCGAACTCGGCCTCCGAGTTGGAGGGCCAGACGTGCAGGTGCAGGTGGTTCACCTCGAAGCCGGCGATGATCAGGCCGGCCCGGGCGGCGCCAAAGGCTTCCACCTGGGCCTTGCCGATGGTCTGGGCGACCGCCGTGAGTTTCTGCAGCAGGTCGGCCGGGGCGTCGGTCCAGCGATCCACTTCCTGCCGCGGCACCACCAACGTGTGCCCGTCCGCGAGCGGGCCGATGCTCAGGAACGCCACCACGTCGTCGTCCTTCCAGACGAAGCGGCCGGGGATGTCGCCGTCGATGATTTTGGTGAAGAGGGTGCTCATGTACGCAGTCCTTGTCGGTTGGGGTCACTCGGGGGTCGGTAAGAGTCGGGCAGCTTCCAGCCGGGCTGATGGGGGTCCGGTCGGGTGACAGCGAAGGTTCGGCCGGCCCGGCTTCGGTGCAGGCAGGCCCAGACCGGTCGGTCGCCACGGTTTCGGCCCCTGCTCAACGGTTCAGCGATGCGATGTCCAGGACAAACCGGTAGGCAACATCCCCGGCCACCATGCGGTCATAGGCTTGGTCGAGGTCCGGTGCGCCCACCAGTTCGATGTCGGCCGTGATCCCGTGTTCGGCGCAAAAGTCCAGCATCTCCTGGGTCTCGGCGATGCCGCCGATCTTCGAGGCGCCGTAGGCGACTCGCTCGCGCATCAGCAGGTTGACCGGCACCGGAGGCATCGGCTCGGGCGGCACGCCCAGTTGGATCAGCGCACCGTCGCGGCGGATGGCCCGCAGGTACGGGGCCAGGTCGTGGGCCGCGGCCACGGTGTCGATGACCAAATCGACACTGCGGCGGGCGGCCGCGAGCGCCTCGGCGTCTCCGGTCACCACCACGTGGTCGGCGCCGAGCGCGCGGGCCGAATCGGCCTTGTCCGCAGAGCTCGTGAAGACAGTTACCGACGCTCCCATGGCCTTGGCCAGTTTGACCGCCATGTGTCCCAACCCGCCCAGACCCACCACGCCGACGGAGTCGCCGGCTTCGACGCCGAAGTAGCGCATGGGCGAGTAAGTGGTAATGCCGGCGCAGAGCAGGGGGGCCGCGGCGGCGGGGTCCAGTTCCGGGGGCACGCGCAGCACGAAGTTTTCATCGACGACGACGGACGTTGCGTACCCGCCCTGCGTCATCTCCCCGCCGTGGCGGCGGTCGCGGGCGCCGTAGGTGCCCACCGCACCCTTGTCGCAGTACTGTTCAAGTCCTTCCCCGCAGGCGGAGCAGTCGCCGCAGGAATCCACCATGCAGCCCACCCCCACCAGGTCGCCGACGGCATGCAGGGTGACGTCCTGGCCGATGGCCGTGACCCGCCCAACGATCTCGTGGCCGGGCACCAGCGGATACTCGATCTCGCGCCACTCGCCGCGAACCGTGTGGACATCCGAGTGGCAGAGGCCGCAGAAGGCAATGGCGATCTCCACGTCGTGCGGCCCGGCGGTGCGGCGTTCGATCTGCAGCGCAACCATTCCGGATCCGGGCCCCGTCACTCCGTAGGCCGCGGCCGTCCTCATACTGCTTCTCGGTGTCGGCAGGTCGGCTGCCGCGAGG
This sequence comes from Arthrobacter sp. Y3223166, assembly GCF_059090935.1. Taxonomy (NCBI): domain Bacteria; kingdom Bacillati; phylum Actinomycetota; class Actinomycetes; order Micrococcales; family Micrococcaceae; genus Arthrobacter; species Arthrobacter sp. Y3223166. The sequence continues at coordinate 20,518 of NZ_JBNHGE010000039.1, forward strand.
GCCTGCTGCTCCTGGTCAGGTGTGAGCGGTTTCCCCAGCGGCGGCGGTGCCGGACGGCCAAGTGTCATGGGCCTGACGCTACCGTTTGCTGCTTCGCTATGCCACCACGGCACACCCTCTGTGACGCTTTCGGTGCCGTGCTGCAGGGCGCGGGCACGGGGCCGACCAGGCGGCTGATTACGGCGCGCTCCCCGTGGCTACCGGCAGCTCCGGATGTCCGCACCACTGCGACCAGGAGCCGGGGAAGAGCGCCGCATCCATGCCGGCCTCGGCCATCGCCGCGACCTGGTGGGCGGCGGTAATGCCCGAGCCGCAATAGACGGCCACCTTGCGTCCTTCCGCCCCCAGTTCCTTGAATCGTGCCGCGAGTTCCGTGGAGGGCAGGAAGCGTCCGTCCGGGGCCAGGTTGGCCGTGGTCGGTGCGCTGACGGCGCCGGGGATGTGTCCGGCGCGGGAATCCACCGGCTCGAACTCGCCGCGGTAACGCTCGACGGCGCGGGCATCCAGCAACAGCGAGGTACCCGCGAAATCCAGCACGTCCTCCAGCTCAAGCCTGGGCATCCTGCCGCTGCCCAGTTCGACGTTGCCCAGGCACGCCAGCTCGTCGCCGCTGTCCAGTTCAAACCCCTCGTCCCGCCAGGCGGCGAGCCCGCCGTCGAGCAGGTAGACGGAGTCGAATCCGCCGTCTTTCAGCAGCCACCACACCCGGGCCGCGGCCATGCCGCCGTTGTCATCGTAGGCCACCACGACGTCGTCGTTGTTGATGCCCCAATCGCGTGCGGCCTCGCGGAAGGCCTCCGGCTCCGGCAGCGGATGGCGTCCGCCCTTCGCTGACGGCGCCGACGCAAGCTGCGACGGCAGGTCAACGTAGACGGCACCGGGAATGTGGGCCTGGCGGTAGTGGCTGTGGCCGGCGTCGTCGCCCAGTTTCCAGCGAACATCGAGCAGTACGGTGCGCTGTCCGGAGATCATCCGTTCACGCAGTGTCTGCACGTCCATCAGAGTCCTCATGAGATCTCCTCCTGACTGCTGGCGGGCGTCGTTGCCCGCCGGTGTCCCGACAGTCCATCACAGCAGCACGTATTGGGCCAAGCAGCCCCGCCCGTGCCGTCCCCGACTCTCAGCCCAGCTCCACGCTCTCCCCCGGCGACAGGTGCCGGTAGCTGGTGCCGTAGTGGCCGCCAAAGAAGGTCACGTGCTTCTCCACCAACGACAGGCCGCGGTCGCTGAGCCCGGCGTCGTGGATCGGGTAGGCGTTCTCGGCGCGCATGGCGGTGACGAAGTCGATCACCTCGGCCGTCTTCGACCACGGCGCGTGGATGGGCACCAGAACGGTCCGGACGTCCAGTCCGTGCGGAACGATGAAGGAATCGCCTGGGTGGTACAGGCTGTCATTGATGACGTAGCCGATGTTGGCGACCACCGGGATGTGCGGATGAATCAGGGCGTGCTGGCCGCCGAAGGTGCGGATGCGGAACCCGGGCACCTCGAACTCCGTCTCCGGTTCGGCGGCATGGATCCGTCCCGCTGCCGCCGGGACCAGCGCCCGAAGGTCGGCGGCCACGGAGGCCGGGGCATACAACTGCATGTCGTCCGCCGCCGCGAGCACACCGGGAACTCGGTCCTGGTCGATATGGTCCGCATGCTCGTGGGTGACCAGGACGGCGGTAGCCCCATCGAGGGCCTGTTCCACTTCCGAGAAGTTACCGGGGTCGATCACCAGGACGTGTCCGTCCTGCTCAAGCCGTACGCACGCGTGGGTGTATTTTGTCAGCTTCATGGATCACACCCTAGCGGCGGGGGCCGGCCGGCGTGCGGCGGTTCGGCGTGTGAGCGGGCCGGCGTCCCGGCGCTGCAGGCGTGCCGGCGGTCTCGGCGTTTGAGCAGGCCGGCGTCTGAGCGGGCCGGCGTGCCCCGGTATTCAGGCCTGCTGGTAGGCTGGGATGCACCCCACGGGTGCCAGTATCAACAGCGAGGAGCCGAAGCGGACATGTCCGTTCCTTCAGCGAAACCGCAGGCGCAGCGCCGCGGTTCGGAACAGCGGGTGACCCGCCAGCGGGTGGCCGTGGCTGCCGCCCTGGACAGCCTGGAGGACTTCGTCAGCACGCAGGAACTGCACCGCTTGCTGCAGGACCGCGGCGACTCGGTCTCGCTGGCCACCACGTACCGGATCCTGCAGGCCATGGCCGACGACGGCCAAGTGGACGTGATGCGCAGTGGCGAGGGCGAGGCCGTGTACCGGCGCTGCGCCGTCGAACATCACCACCACCACTTGCTCTGCCGCACCTGCGGCAAGACCGTGGAGATTGAGGCTCCGGCTGTGGAGCAATGGGCCGCCCGGATGGCGGCGGAGCACGGCTTCACACAGGTTGCACACACCGTGGAAATGTACGGGCTCTGCCCGGACTGCAGCGCCGCCCCCGCCAGCGCTTAACCGGCGGTCACCCGTACCGCGGCACGTCGCACCGCCCGGCAGGGCTTAACCGGCGGTCACCCGTACCGCGGCGACGTCACGCCGCCCCACCTTGCCGCGCCGTTGCCGCCGTGCCCCGGCCAACCGGCAGACCACGTAGATCAGGAACGAAATCGTCGTCACGTAGGGGCTGATCGGCAGGCTGCCGCCGAGGGCCAGCAGGATGCCGCCCACCACGGCGGTCACCGCGAATACCACGCTCAGCAGCACGACCACGCGCGGCGAACTGCTTACCCGGAGCGCCGCGGCCGCCGGGGTAATGACCAGGGACAACACCAGCAAGGCGCCGACCACCTGGATGGACAGCGCCACGGCCAGTCCCAGCAGGAACATGAACACGATCGCGAGGGCACCCACCGGCACGCCGCGGGCATCGGCCAGGTCCGGATCGGCGCTGGCGAAGGCCAGCGGACGCCAGATGGCCACAAGCCCGAGCACCACCACGGCCGAACCCGCGGTCAGAAGGTTCAGCTGCACGGTGTCCACGGAGACGATCTGCCCGGTCAGCAGGCCGAACTTGTTCGCCGAGCGGCCCTCGTAGAGTGAGAGGAACAGGATCCCCAGGCCCAGCCCGAAGGACATGATCACGCCCGTGATCGAGTTCCGGTCCCGGGCCCGCATCCCCAGCATGCCCAGGACGACGGCGGCGATCACCGAGCCCACCAGCGAGCCGAACACCACGTTCGCGCCGATCAGCAGTGCGAATGCCGCCCCGGCGAAGGACAGCTCGGCGATGCCGTGCACGGCAAAGGCGAGGTCCCGCATCATCACGAACACGCCGATCAGGCCGCCGACCAGGCCCAGGACGGCGCCGGCAATCAGCGAGTTGCGCACCAGCGGGAGCAGGTCGCCGTAGTCGTTGAAGTTGAAGACCGCATTCAGCAGTTCCGATGCATCCATGCCTACACCACCTCGCTGTGGTGGTGGGTGGTCGCGTCGGGAAGCCCCACCACGATGATCCGTCCCTGGTTGTGGATGACCTCGACGTGGCTGTTGTACATGTGCGACAGCACCTCGGTGGTCATCACTTCTTTCGGCGTGCCAACGCGGAACTGGCCGCCGGCCAGGTAGAGCACCCGGTCCACATAGTCGATGATCGGGTTGATTTCGTGCGTGACGAAGACGACCGCGCTGTTCCTTTCATGGCATTGCCTATTGATCATGGAGCTCACGGCCTGCTGGTGGTGCAGGTCCAGCGAGAGCAAAGGCTCGTCGCAGAGCAGCACCTGGGGGTCGGAGGCCAGCGCTTGGGCCGCCCGCAGACGCTGTTGCTCGCCGCCGGACAGCTGCCCGACCGGGGCTTCCGCGTAACCGGAGGCGCCCACCATCTCAAGCAGTTCGTCCACCCGCCGGCGATGCCTGCGGCCGTTCAGCCTAATGCCCCACCGGTGCCCGTCCAGACCCAAGCCCACCAGATCGCGCGCACGCAGCGGGGTCTCCGGAGCGAAGGTCTTTTGCTGGGGAATATAGCCGATGTCCCGGCTGCCGCGCTCCAGCGGCCGCCCGTTGACCTCGGCCGTCCCACTGCTCAGCGGCTGCAGGCCAAGCAATACGCGCAGGAAACTCGTCTTGCCGGAGCCGTTGGGACCCAGCACCGCTAAGAATTCGCCCGGGTTGATGGTCAGGTCGAGGTCATGCCACAGCACGCGCTGGCCGAAGGACAGCGAGGCGCCCTGCAAGCGGACGGCGGGGGTCATGGCAGTCTCAGTTAACCACGGCCCGGCGTTCTGACCGGTCACGCGCCCAGCGCCTGGTCCACGGATTCCAGGTTCTCCGCCATCCAGGTCAGGTAGTCCTGGTCAGGCGGCAGGGTCTCGGTGAAGTTGAGGACCTCGATGCCCGCTTTTTCCGCCAATTTGCGTAGGCCCTGGGTCTGCGGGCCTTCGGTCTGTTCGTTATAGGCGACAAACCGTACCGATCCCTCGGTGATCAACTCCTCGGCCTCCCTCAGGGCTGCCGGCGCGGCGTCGCTGCCTTCCTCGGCCGCCTCCATGAAGCCTGCCGGGGTCTTGTTCTCGAGTCCCAGCGCATCGAAGAAGTGCAAGGGCACCGGATCGGTGGCCGCGACGGCTTCCCCGCTCGCCGTGGCGGCGAGTTCGTCCATGTCGCTCTGGAGGCCGTCAATTCCGGCGCGGAACTGCTCGGCATTGGCCCGGAACGTTTCGGCCTGCTCCGGGTCAAGGGCCGAGAGCTTCTCCGCGATGGCATCTGCAATCGCGGCCATGGTGGGCAGGTCGTACCAAACGTGTTCATTGAGGCCGCCGTGGCTGTGGTCCGCGTGGCCGCCGTCCTCCGTGTGCCCCGCGTCGGCGCCCTCGGTGTGCCCCGCGTCGGCGTCCTCGCTGTGCCCCGCGTCGGCGCCTTCTGCACCGGACAGCGGCGACAGCTCCACCGCAGTGATGAGGTACTCGTGGTCGACGCCGGTCTCGTCCGCCAGGGTGTGCATGAAGGTGTCATAGCCCCCGCCGTTTTCCAGCAGCAGGTCGGCCTGGGAGATCGCGAGCTTGTCCCGCGCCGTTGCCTCGTAGGAGTGTGGATCCTGGGCCATCCGGTCGATGATCGAGGTGACCTCGACGTGCTCGCCGCCGATGGTTTGGGCGACATCACCGTAGACATTGGTGGAAGCGACCACGCTCAGCTTGCCGTCACCCTCGGCCTCTCCCCCTGCAGCGGCGCAGCCGGACAGCAGCAGGGCGGCGGCGGCCAGCCCGGCCAGTGCAGGAACGGTTCGTGAGTGCCTCACGGGCAAACCTCGGTTCTACTCATAATGAGAATCAGTAACAATAAGGGTTTTCAGCTTAGCGCAGTTGCGAACCGTTCGCATTCGCCCTGGCGGGCGCGGCCAGTGGGGGGCGGACTGTCCGGGGCGCACAGGCAAGCGCGGCAGCTGGGCGGCCCGGGACCGGCGCGCGAGGCGGCCGC
>NZ_JBNHGE010000040.1:0-24194 GCF_059090935.1 Arthrobacter sp. Y3223166
AGCCCGGTCCGCCCCCGGCCCGTCCCGGCGGGCAACCCGGAGCGCTTCCGCAGGCCGCGGCCGGCGCCCCGCGGCTGATGCAGCGCGGCGGCAAGGAAATCCTGATCGGCGCGGCCCTGGTCCTCGCGGGCGGCGCCGTCGTCGCCCAACTGGCGGGCATCAACCTGCCGTGGGGGACCTGGCTGCCGGTCCTCGCCATCGCGGCCGGCGCGGTGATCGCTTGGATGCAGCTGGATGATTCCCGGCGCAGCGGCCTGATGGACCGCGCCGGGGCGACCGGGGCGCAAGGCGCCGTGCGGTTGCTGGCCGGGCTGGTCCTAGTGGTGGCCGGCATCGTCACCATGGTGTCCGGTTCGATTACCTGGGAGGCCATGTGGCCCACGCTGTTTGCCTCGCTGGCCGTCCTGGCCGGGGTCCTGCTGGTTTTGGCGCCGTGGGTGCTGAAGTACTGGCGGGACCTGGAGACGGAACGCTCCGGCCGGATCCGGGAAACCGAACGCGCGGAGATCGCCGCGCACCTGCACGATTCGGTGCTGCAGACGCTCGCCCTGATCCAGAACCGCGCCGGTTCGGAACACGACGTCACCCGGTTGGCCCGCGCCCAGGAACGGGAACTGCGCGAATGGCTCTACCGGGACAGGCGGCAGGAAGAGGGCAACCTGGTGGACCGCGTGAAGGCGGTGGCCGCGGAAATCGAAGACGCCTACGGGCATCCCGTGGACGTGGTCGCCGTGGGCGACAGCGCCATGACCGACCGGCACGAGGTCCTGGTGCACGCCACCCGGGAGGCGGTGCAGAACGCGGCGAAGCACGCCGGCGGCCCCATCTCCGTCTACGTTGAATGCACGCCGGGCAGCAGCGAAATCTTCGTCCGGGACCGCGGTCCCGGGTTCGAGCCCGCCGCCGTGCCGCCGGACCGGATGGGCGTGCGCGAATCACTGATCGGCCGGATGGAGCGGCACGGCGGCCAGGCAAAAATCCGCAACACCGGCAGCGGCACCGAAGTCCATCTCAGCCTGCAGCACCCCCAGGAAGGAACCGCATCGTGACCGAACCCATCCGCGTGGTCGTCGTCGACGACCACGCCATCTTCCGTTCCGGCTTGAAAGCGGACCTGGACGGGCGCATCGAGGTGGTCGCCGAGGCCGCGACCGTGGAGCAAGCGATCGCGGCCATCCACGAGCAGCGGCCCGCGGTCGTGCTCCTGGACGTGCACCTGCCCGGAGGCAGGGGCGGCGGCGGGGCCGAGGTGGTCGCGGGCTGCACCGACCTGCTGGCGGAGACCAAATTCCTGGCGCTGAGCGTGTCCGACTCCGCCGAAGACGTCGTCACCGTCATCCGGGCCGGCGCCCGCGGGTACGTCACCAAGACAATCTCCGGCGCCGAAATATCCGACGCCGTGGAGCGCGTGGCCGGCGGCGACGCGGCCTTCTCGCCGCGGCTGGCCGGGTTCGTCCTGGACGCCTTCGGCACCGCAGCAGTAGCCAACGTTGACGACGAACTGGACAAGCTCTCCGCGCGCGAACTGGAGGTCATGCGGCTGATCGCCCGCGGCTACCAGTACAAGGAGGTGGCCAAGGAACTGTTCATCTCCATCAAGACCGTCGAAACGCACGTCTCGTCCGTGCTGCGCAAGCTACAGCTGTCCTCCCGGCACGAACTGACCCGCTGGGCTGTTGACCGCCGGATCCTGTAGCAGGGGCGCCGGGCCCTGTTGTACCCCCAGGCGCCGGTGGTAGCTTGGGGGCACTGTCAGGACCGACGAGCGCAGGAGGATCCATGACCGACTCCCCACGGCACGACGAACTGCCGCTGCCGGACTACGACCACATACCCCTGGGCACGCTCCCGACCCGGATCACCGGGCTGGACGAGCAGGGAATGACCGAGCTCCTGACCTACGAGCGGGAGCATGGGAACCGGCTCCCGGTCGTCCAGGTCCTCGAGCGCCGGCTCGAGGAGTTGCGTGCCGGAGCAGAGCCAAGCGGGACCACGGTGCCGGACATGCCCGAGGTCGGCGGAAGCCAGGGCGGCTCCGCGGCGCAGCCGGAAACCTCGGGCCCACGGGTCGTGCCGCCGTTCCACGGCAATCCGGCCCACCAATCCCAGCCGGAAAAGTAGCCGGAACGCCACCCGGCCGGGCTGCCCCTCGGCAGTCCGGCCGGGAGCGTATCCGGCGGCTACTTGGCCTTCGCCAGGAAATCCTGCAGCCGGCCGACGCCGGTAGCCAGGTCTTCGTCGCCGAGGGCGTAGGACAACCGCACGAAGCCGGACGGCCCGAAGGCCTCGCCGGGAACGACGGCGACCTCGACCTCGTCGAGGATCAGCGCGGCGAGCTCGGCGGAGGTCGCCGGACGGATGGTGCCGTCCGCCGTCGGGAATTCCTTGCCCAGCAGCCCGCGGACGTCGGCGTAGGCGTAGAACGCGCCCTCCGGCGTCGGGCATTCGACGCCGGCTATGGCGTTCAGGCCCTCGACCATGGCCTTGCGGCGCCGGTCGAAGGCAACCTTCATCTCGTCCACCGCGGTCAGCGGTCCGGACACGGCGGCCAGCGCCGCCATCTGGGACACGTTGGCCACGTTGGAGGTGGCGTGGGACTGCATATTGGTGGCGGCCTTGACCACGTCCTTCGGGCCGATCATCCAGCCCACCCGCCAGCCGGTCATGGCATAGGTCTTGGCCACGCCGTTGAGGATGACGACCTTGTCGCCCAGCTCCGGCGCGGCCGTCGCGATGGAGGTGAAGGGCACGCCGTCGTAGGTGAGGTGCTCGTAGATCTCGTCGGTGATGACCCACAGGCCCTTGGACGCGGCCCACCGGCCGATCTCGGCAACCTGTTCCGGCTGGTAGACGGCACCGGTCGGGTTGGACGGGGAGACGAAGAGCAGCACCTTGGTTTTGTCGGTCAGCGCGCCTTCGAGCTGGTCGACGGTGACCAGATAGCCCTGCTCCGGCCCGGCGAAGACCTCCACCGGGACGCCGCCGGCCAGCCGGATCGCCTCGGGGTAGGTGGTCCAGAACGGCGTGGGGACCAGGACCTCGTCGCCCGGATCCAACAAGGTGGCGAAGGATTCGTACACGGCCTGCTTGCCGCCGTTGGTCACCAGCACCTGGGCGGGGTCCACCCGGTAGCCGGAATCGCGCAGCGTCTTGTCCGCGATGGCCTGCTTCAGTTCGGGCAGGCCGCCGGCGGGGGAGTAGCGGTGGAAGCGCGGCTGGCGCGCGGCCTCGATGGCGGCCTCCACGATGTAGTCCGGGGTCGGGAAGTCCGGTTCGCCCGCCCCGAAGCCGATCACCGGGCGCCCGGCAGCCTTCAGCGCTTTTGCCTTGGCATCGACGGCGAGGGTGGCGGATTCGGCGATGGACGCAATGCGCCGGGAGACGCGGGCGTTGGCAGGCATGGTGTTCCCGTCTTCAGTAGCGTGTAGGACTGTTCCTTAGTCTAGGTGCAGGCCGAGTCCGGGTGCAGCCCGTCGGAGGTACGGCCCGTTGCCGGGTGCCCGCACGGCCCCTTGGTCAGCGGGCCGGCGGAAATGTTGCATAATGGATCAGTCGCCTTGTGGGCGGCAAACGGGGTTCGGTTCGACGTCGGCGCATCGCTGGCGTAAACTGGATCTTCGGTGTTGAAAACGCCATGATGTTCCATGCCCGCGCGGCGGGGGCATCCGGCAGTATTCGGCTCCATAGGGTAGTGGCGCAATTGGTAGCGCAGCGGTCTCCAAAACCGCAGGTTGCAGGTTCGAGTCCTGTCTGCCCTGCGCAGAACCGCCGCAGGCACAAACTGCAGCAGTTCAGCATCCCAGCACGAAGCAGCGGTCCAGGCCGGCCGAGGCCGTCCGGGGGCCGGACACCGGACAGAATGAGTGAGGCCAGGTTGACCGATACGTCTTCCAGCAGTCCCCAGGGACGCCCCACCGGACGAAAGACCGAGAAGCGCGGTCTCTTCGCCCGGATCATTTTGTTTGTCCGCCAGGTCGTTGCCGAACTCAAAAAGGTCGTCACGCCGACCCGCAAGGAATTGCTGAACTACACGCTGGTGGTGATCGCTTTTGTTGCGGTCATGATGCTGATCGTCACGGCACTGGATCTGGTTTTCGGCCAGGGCGCGTTCTTCGTCTTCGGAGACGGCATACCCGAACAGTAACGTCCGCGTTGCGGCAGCCGTACGGATGGATACGACGACGGCGCAAAGCCGCCGCGAGTCAAGTGAGCTGAAGAAGAAAGCAGGAAGCTAAGTGTCCGACCAGGAACTCGAAGCCCAGAACTCCGAAGAGAACGCGGAGCTGGAAGCCGACGAGCAGGTTACCGGGACCGGCGCCGACGAGGTGCCGGCTTTTGGCGTTGACGCTGCAGAAGAGGCTGCCGGTGCCGATCTGGCGAGCGAGCTTGACCAGGCCGCCGACGACGCCCCCGTCCTCGACGAGGCCGCCGAAGCCGCCGCCGAGGCGGACCTGACCGAAGCCGAGGCCGCCGACGGGGCCCCGGAGGAGACCGGGCCGGCCGAAGAAGCCGAAGAGGTTGAGCAGACCGAAGAGGAAGCCCTCGAAGCCTTCCGTGCCAAGCTGCGCCGCCAGCCCGGCGACTGGTACGTCATCCACTCCTACGCCGGCTACGAAAACCGTGTGAAGGTCAACCTGGAGACCCGCATCCAGACCCTGAACATGGAAGACTTCATCTACGAGATCCAGGTCCCGATGGAAGAGGTCGTGGAGATCAAGAACACCACGCGCAAGCTGGTCAAGCGCGTGCGCATCCCGGGTTACGTGCTGGTCCGGATGGACCTGACCGACGCCTCATGGGGTGCCGTCCGCCACACCCCCGGCGTGACCGGGTTCGTCGGCAACGCCCACAACCCGGTGCCGCTGAGCCTGAAGGAAGTTGCTTCCATGCTGGAGCACACCATCACGGGCACCAAGACGGAAGCCGGCGGCAAGGCTGCGGGCAAGTCGACGGCACCGAGCACGCCGATCACCGTCAACTTCGAGGTCGGCGAGTCCGTCACCGTCAACGACGGGCCGTTCGAGACGCTGCCGGCAACGATTTCCGAAATCAAGCCGGAATCCCAGCAGCTGGTGGTGCTGGTGACCATCTTCGAGCGCGAAACCCCGGTGACGCTCTCGTTCAGCCAGGTCACCAAGATCCACTAACCAAGACTTCGTGCGGATACGGACCCGCTTTGTCCGAATCCGCACGGCCGGCCGCCAAGCCATGGCGGCCAACCACCGCCGGCACGCTCCTGTGCCGCCGGTACGTAATGTGAGAGAAGGACCCGATATGGCCCCCAAGAAAAAGGTCACCGGCCTCATCAAGCTCCAGATCCAGGCAGGCGCCGCCAACCCGGCCCCGCCGATTGGTCCGGCGCTTGGTCAGCACGGTGTCAACATCATGGAATTCTGCAAGGCGTACAACGCCGCCACGGAATCCCAGCGCGGAAACGTGATCCCGGTTGAAATCACGGTCTACGAAGACCGTTCCTTCACCTTTATCACCAAGACCCCGCCGGCCGCCGAGCTGATCAAGAAGGCCGCAGGCGTGCAGAAGGGTTCGGCTACCCCGCACACCAACAAGGTTGCGAAGCTGACCCAGGCGCAGGTCGATGAGATCGCCGGCACCAAGATGGCTGACCTCAACGCCAACGACATCAAGGCTGCCGCCAAGATCATCGCCGGCACCGCCCGTTCCATGGGCATCGAGGTGGAGGGCTAAACACCCTCAACCCGGAGGCCGAAGGACAGATGTCCAGCAAGGCCTTCACCAAGACAATTCACAAAACGACGGCGACACAGCTCGCCACGGGTGCGAACACCGCCGTCGTTGTGGCAGGGCCGGGCGCGGTCCGCAGACCACAACTGCACAAGGAGAAAAAGCAGATGGCAAAGCGCAGCAAAGCATATGAGGCAGCTGTAGCCAAGATCGAGGCGGACAAGGTTTACGCCCCGGTCGAGGCAATCACTCTCGCCAAGGAGACCAACCCGTCCAAGTTCGACGCGACCGTCGAGGTGGCTTTCCGCCTCAGCGTCGACCCGCGCAAGGCAGACCAGATGGTCCGCGGCACGGTGAACTTGCCGCACGGCACCGGCAAGACCGCCCGCGTGCTGGTCTTCGCCACCGGCGACAAGGCCGAGGCCGCTATCGCCGCGGGCGCCGACTTCGTTGGCTCTGACGACCTGATCGAAAAGATCCAGGGCGGCTGGACCGACTTCGACGCCGCCGTGGCGACCCCGGAACTGATGGGCAAGGTCGGCCGCCTGGGCAAGGTCCTCGGCCCCCGCAACCTGATGCCGAACCCGAAGACCGGAACGGTGACCCCGGACGTTACCAAGGCCGTCAACGACATCAAGGGCGGCAAGATCGACTTCCGCGTCGACAAGCACGCCAACCTCCACTTCATCATCGGCAAGGTGTCCTTCGACGCCAACAAGCTGGTGGAGAACTACGCCGCCGCCCTGGAAGAGGTGCTGCGCCTGAAGCCGTCGGCCTCCAAGGGCCGGTACATCGCGAAGGCCACCATCACCACCACCTTCGGCCCGGGCATCTCCGTGGACCCGAACGTCACCAAGGTGGCCGTGGAGGCCTAACCGGGACTTCAGGTTCGCCGGCAACGGCGCACACTTCGGCTATGGCCGCAGCAGATGCTGCGGCCATAGCCCGTTTAAGCGGGAGATAGTGCGGCGCGGCGGGATGCAGTAATGTGATTGGCACTACTCAATCACTGCCTCGCGCCGAGGAGCACGCATGCCCACGACCTCGATCAAGATCGCGCCGCTGCCGATCCCGCCCGCCCTTCAGGGCCCGGGCGGTGCGGACTTTGCCGCCTCCGCCGAGCTGGCCAACCTGGTCAACGGGCTGATCTGGGGCAACAACGATTTCTGGGTGAGCCCGGCAGTGAGGCTCGAGGGGGCGCGGCCGAACGACTACTCGGTGACGTATCTCTGGGCGGCCAGGGACGGGGACCGGCACGTCGGGCGCGCCCTGCTCGAGCTGTCGCTGCGGGACAACCCGCGCAACGGGTACGTCTTTGTGGCCGTACATCCCGACTACCGGCGGCGGGGCGTGGGAAGCAGGCTGCTGGCCGAAGCCGAGGCCTGCGCCGCCCGCCGGGGCCGGACCACCCTGCAGGCCTGGAGCGAACATCCTGCCGGATTCGATCCAGGAGGCCCGGACATGCTCCGGCCGGGGACCGGGTCCGGGGCCCTGCCGGCGTCCGCGCCGGCCGTGCGCTTCGCGCTGGCCGGCGGCTTCCGGCTCGAACAGGTGGAGCGGTGCAGCAGGATGCCGCTCCCCGCCGACCAGGACAGTCTGGCGGCCCACGCGTCGGCGGCTGCCGGGAAGGCCGGCGCGGACTATCGCCTGGTCGAGTGGGCCGACAGTTGCCCGCCGGACTGGGTGGACCAGTACGCGGCCCTGCGGCAGCGGATGAGCACCGACGTCCCGCTGGGTGACCTGGACTGCGAGGAAGAGGCGTGGGATGCCGCCCGCGTCCGCCACCATGAGGAGGAGCTGCGGCGCAAGGGCGGCCGCTGCCTGGTGGTCGCGGCCGGGCATGTGCCCAGCGGCCGGCTGGTGGGCCATACGGTGCTGGAATTCTTCCCGGAGCAGCCCGAGGTGGTCTTCCAGGAGGACACGTTGGTGCTGCGGGCCCACCGCGGCCACGGCCTGGGCCTGTGGATCAAGGCCCGCAACCTGCAGCGGGTGGTGGAGGCGTGGCCGCAGGGGCGCCGGCTCTACACCTGGAACGCCGACGAAAACAGCCACATGCTGGACATCAACACCGCCCTCGGCTTCGCTCCGGCCGGGTACGAGGCAGCCTGGCAGAAGAAGCTGCGTCCGGGGCCGCAGGCCGGGGAGACCCGCCCGGCCGGCGCCGCGTGACGGCGTACCGGGCGTGTCGCCGGAGCGTCATGCTACGCGCCGGTAACCGGCAGCGGCGGTTACGATGTCAGCGCGCCGGCATGCTGCCGGGTGTGGCGGGAGGGCCGATGGAACGCAGGACGCTGGTTGACACGGTGGCGGAAGACCTGCTGGAGCAGATCATCGCCGGCCGGATGGCGCCCGGCGACGCGCTGCCCACCGAAGCCGAGATCGCCGCCCGGTCGCAGGTCAGCCGGCTGACTGTCCGGGAAGCCCTCACCATGCTGCGGGCGATGAACGTGATCAGCATCCAGCGGGGCCGCGGCACGTTTATCAATCCGCCCGGGTCGTGGACCTCGGTCGAGGCCGTCGTCCGCGCCGCGGCGCACAGCATGAGCGACTCCGCCGCCTCGCGGCAGTTGCTCGAAGTGCGGCGCCTGGTCGAGTCCGGGGCCGCCGCGCTGGCTGCGCTCCGCCGCACCGCTGCGGACCTGGAGTTGCTGCGCGGGGAGCTGGAGTCGATGGCGGCCGCGGACGCCGCGGGCGACGCGGATGCCTTCGTCGAAGCCGACCGGCTGTTCCACACGGTGGTCCTCAAGGCGTCCGGCAATATCCTCTTTCCGGCGGTCTTCGTGCCGATGGGCCGGGTGCTGGCCGACGCGCGGCGGGAAGCGTTTGGGGCGCAGGCCGTGCGCACCCGCACCCTCGCCATGCACCGCAGGGTGCTCGCCGCCGTCGAAAGCGGGGACGCCCAGGGAGCCCGCGAGGCGATGGAGGACCACGTGGACCAGGTCCAGGACGACCTCGACGCCAATGCCGCCGGCCCGGCGAGAGCCTCCGCGCTGCGGTCGGCCGCCGGCTGATCCGTCCGGGGGTGCAGTCGTGGGCGCGGCTCCGGGCCGCCGATTTGGCGTCCGGCGGCAGGATCCCGTAACCTTGAAGAACCAAAGACCGTCGGTCGTTGAAATCCTCCACGTTTTCAACCGAAAGTCCCATGCCTGGGACGGCCTGCGCAGGTGAACGAAGCATTGCCCCGCCGCCGTAACTCCGGTGCGGGAACGAAGCCCCGTGCGCCTGCATGGGGCGTTTTTTATGCGTGCGACCCGAACCACCGGCACTATTCCCCGGAAGGAGGGTTATGGCAACGCCAACCAAGGTGGCAGCCGTTGAAGAAATCACCAGCGATTTCAAGGAATCCAGCGCTGCAGTCCTAACCGAATACCGCGGGCTTACCGTTGCACAGCTCAAGGAGCTGCGTGTTTCTCTCGGCCAGGACACCAAGTTCTCGGTCGTCAAGAACACCCTGACTGGCATTGCAGCCAAGGAAGCCGGCATCGACGCGTTCGAAGGCCAGCTTTCCGGACCCACTGCTATCGCCTTCATCAAGGGTGACGCCGTTGCAGCCGCCAAGTCCCTGACGGATTTCGCAAAGTCCAACCCGCAGCTCATCATCAAGACCGGTATCTTCGAGGGCAAGGCCCTGGATGCAACCGCCGTTGCTGCGCTGGCCGCTCTCGAATCCCGCGAGCACCAGCTGGCCCGCGTCGCCGGTGTCCTCAAGGCGCCGATGTCCGCACTGGCCCGCACCCTCGATGCGCTGCGCATCAAGCAGGAGGAGAACGGCGGCGCCGCTGCCGAAGCTCCGGCCGAAGCTGCCGAAGCCGAAGCTCCCGCTGCCGAAGCAACCGAGGCCCCGGCCGAGGCTGCCGCCGAAGAGCAGTAAGACTCTTCACCAACCAACTCTTGGTGCGGACACACCAGCCGCATCACCTATCAGGAAGGACGCCAACCATGGCGAAGCTCACCAACGAAGAGCTCATTGAAGCTTTCAAGGAACTGACCATCATCGAGCTCTCCGAGTTCGTCAAGCTGTTCGAGGAGACCTTCGACGTCACCGCTGCAGCCGTTGCCGTTGCGGGCCCCGCAGCCGGCGGCGCCGGCGAAGCCGCTGCTGAGGAGCAGACCGAGTTCGACGTCGTCCTCGAAGCTGCCGGCGACAAGAAGATCGCAGTGATCAAGGAAGTCCGCGCGCTGACCTCCCTGGGCCTCAAGGAAGCCAAGGACCTGGTCGACAGTGCTCCGAAGGCCGTCCTCGAAGGCGCCACCAAGGAAGCCGCCGACAAGGCCAAGGAAGTTCTCGAGGCTGCCGGCGCGACCGTCACCCTCAAGTAAGCTCTCTTTAGCTTCCGCAAAGCCCCGCCGCCCTACCGGGCGGCGGGGCTTTGTGCTGTGCGGGCCGGAACCAGCAGCCGGTGCCCCGGCGGCTCAGCGGGCCCGGCGGGCTCAGGCCGGGTCGGAGATGTCGGCGACGGTGGCGCCGAGCGCGGAGGTCAGCGCATCGGCGTCGACGAAGGCGGAGTAACCGTGTTCCCCGGCGCCCAGCGATATCCGCCGGCCGCGGATGGACTCGTCGGCGTACACCGGCCAGGCCGTGCTGCTGCCCAGCGGGGTGATGGTGCCGCGCCGGTAGCCCGTCGCCGTGTAGGCAACATCGGCGTGCGGCAGCGAAAGTTTGTTGACCCCCAGCAGCGAGCGGAGCTTGGGCCAGGAGATCTGCCGGTCGCCGGGGATGAGGGCGAACAGGAACGAGCCGTCCTTGTGCTTGATGACCAGGGTCTTGACGATGTCGGCCTCGGCGATGCCCAGCAGTTGCGCGGCCTCGGCGAGGCTGCGGGCGCCGGAGCGTTCGGCGACGTCGACCTTCAGGGAGTGGGCTTGGGCGCCGGCCAGGAAACGCTGCAGGCCGGCCGGCAGGGCAGGGGCACCGGAGTCGTTGCTCATGCCCGGTTCAAGCCCCGGCGCCCGCCCGGTATTCCCGGCCGGGCCGCCGGGGGCCGCCCGGAACCGCTAGTCCCGGTAGAGCAGCAGCGCCTCGCCCTGGCCGCCGCCGCCGCACAGGGAGACCGCGGCCTTGCCGGTGCCGCGCCGGCGCAGTTCCAAGGCGGCCGTCAGCGCCAGCCGGGTGCCGGAGGCGCCGATCGGATGGCCCAATGCGATGGCCCCGCCGTGGATGTTGCACTTCTCCAGCGGGTAGTCCAGGTCCTGCAGCGACTGCACCGCCACGGCCCCGAAGGCTTCGTTGATCTCGATGAAGTCCAGGTCGGCCGTGGTCCAGCCCGCACGGTTGAGCGCCTGGGTGATTGCGTTGGACGGCTGCGACTGCAACGAGGTGTCCGGTCCGGCCACCTGCCCCGGACGGCCGACGACGGCGAGCCAGTCCAGGCCGTTGTCCTCGGCAAAGCCGCGGGTCGCGACCACGACGGCGGCCGCGCCGTCGGACAGGGGGGAGGAGTTGCCGGCGGTGATAGTGCCGTCCTTGGCAAACGCCGGGCGCAGCGGGGCCAGGCTTTCCACGCTGGTCTGCGGGCGGACACCCTCGTCGCTGTCGACCACCAGGTCCTCGCCCTTGCGCTGCGGCACCGCGACGGGGACGATCTCGTCGTCGAAGACCCCGTTCTTGGCGGCGGCGGCGGCGCGCTGGTGGGAGGCGGCGGCCACTTCGTCCTGCGCTTCGCGGGGAATGCCCAGCTCGGCGTTCCGGCGCTCGGTGGAGACGCCCATCGACTCGTGGTCGAAGGCATCGGTGAGGCCGTCGTGGGCGGTGGCATCGAGGGCGGTCAGGCTGCCGTAGGTCCAGCCCTGGCGGGATCCGGGCAGCAGGTGCGGGCCGTTGGTCATCGACTCCTGACCGCCGGCCACCACCACCTGCGCCTCGCCGCAGCGGATCAGCCGGGCGGCGTCGGTGACGGCGGCCAGCCCGGAGAGGCAAACCTTGTTGATTGTCACGGTCGGCACGTTCCAGCCCAGCCCGGCGGCGATGGCCGCCTGCCGCGCAGGGTTCTGGCCGGCGCCGGCCTGGATGACGTGCCCCATGATGACCGCGTCCACCTGTTCGGGGGCGACGCCGGAGCGGTCCAGCGCCGCGGCGATCGCTTTGCCGCCGAGCTGGACGGCGGTAAAGGACGCGAGCTGGCCGTTCAGTCGTCCCGTGGGCGTGCGTGCGCCGTTCAGGATGACGACGTCGTCGCGGCTGCTGTTGTTCTCGGCCATGGTGTCGATGCCTCTTTTCCGCGCCTGTGGCCTGCGCAAGCAGGGGCCACATGGCTGCTGCCGTGGGTATGATCTGCTTCACAGATTACCCGTGTTTGGGCAACTCGCCTGGAGCGCGGGCCGGAAATTGCGGGCGGGCCGGTATATGCTGGTGGCGTTGTCCCGGGGAAGACAACCGCGAAGACGCCCCTTTCGCACCGCGTTTCGCACCGCAGGCCGCTCGAATCCCGATGGCGGGGGAGCGGTGACTGGTGCCTGCCCGGCATGTTGGACAAGCCGCGACGCGGTGCCGTACACTAAGTATTTGCGTCTTCCCTCAAAACCTTTGGCCTTCATATAGCGGTGGGCTTCGCCACGCCCTATCTGTGTTTAACTGCAGATCGTGCGGCGGGCAAGGATCATATAGCGGATCCAGGTGATGTCCGGACCCCATTCGGGGTGCCGGCGGTGCGGAAGCGCAGGACAAGCCTGAAGGTCTGTGGAAGGATCCCTCTTGGTCGCCTCGAGCACCTCTAATACCGATACCGCTAACAGCCTGCTGGACGCCTCGTCGAACGACGGAGCAACCCGGCGGCTCTCATTCGCCAAGATTCACGAACCTCTTGACGTTCCCAATCTGCTCGCCCTTCAGACCGACAGCTTCGACTGGCTGGTCGGCAACGAACGCTGGAAGGCGCGCGTAGCCAAGGCCCAGGAAGAAGGCCGCCAGGGTGTGGCCGGCACCTCCGGCCTCGCCGACATCTTCGAAGAGATCTCCCCGATCGAGGACTTCCAGGGCACCATGTCCCTGAGCTTCTCGGAGCCGGAGTTCGCCGATCCGAAGTACACCATGGCCGAGTGCAAGGACCGCGACGCCACGTACTCCGCGCCGCTGTACGTCAAGGCCGAGTTCATGAACAACAACACGGGCGAGATCAAGCAGCAGACCGTGTTCATGGGCGACTTCCCGCTGATGACCGACAAGGGCACTTTCGTCATTAACGGCACCGAGCGCGTCGTCGTCTCGCAGTTGGTCCGCTCGCCTGGCGCCTACTTCGAGAAGACCGCCGACAAGACCAGTGACAAGGACATCTTCACCGCGAAGATCATTCCGTCCCGCGGCGCCTGGTTCGAGCTGGAAATCGACAAGCGCGACCAGGTCGGTGTCCGCCTCGACCGCAAGCGCAAGCAGTCCGTGACCGTGCTGCTCAAGGCCCTGGGCTGGACCGAGGGCCAGATCCTGGAGACCTTCGGCGAGTACGACTCCATCCGCGCCACGCTGGAGAAGGACGCCACGCAGACCCAGGAAGAAGCCCTCCTGGACATCTACCGCAAGCTGCGTCCGGGCGAGCCGCCGACAGTCGAGGCCGCCCAGTCCCTGCTGGACAACCTGTACTTCAACCCCAAGCGCTACGACCTGGCCAAGGTCGGCCGCTACAAGATCAACCGCAAGCTGGGCATCGACAAGCCGCTGACGGATCCGGACGCCTCGGTCCTGAACAATGACGACATCGTCGCCATGATCAAGTTCCTGGTCGCCCTGCACGCCGGCGAGACCACCATCCCGGGTAAGCGCGACGGCGCCGACCACGACGTCCGCGTCGAGATCGACGACATCGACCACTTCGGCAACCGCCGCATCCGCGCGGTCGGCGAGCTGATCGAGAACCAGGTCCGCACGGGCCTCTCCCGCATGGAGCGCGTGGTCCGCGAACGCATGACCACGCAGGATGTCGAGGCGATCACGCCGCAGACCCTGATCAACATCCGCCCCGTGGTGGCAGCGATCAAGGAATTCTTCGGCACGTCGCAGCTGTCCCAGTTCATGGACCAGAACAACCCGCTGGCCGGCCTGACGCACAAGCGCCGCCTGTCCGCGCTGGGCCCGGGCGGCCTGTCCCGCGACCGCGCCGGCATGGAAGTCCGTGACGTGCACCCCTCGCACTACGGCCGCATGTGCCCGATCGAGACCCCTGAAGGCCCGAACATCGGCCTGATCGGCTCGCTGGCCTCCTACGGGCGGATCAACGCGTTCGGTTTCATCGAGACCCCCTACCGCAAGGTCGTCGACGGCCAGGTCACCGACCAGGTCGACTACCTCACGGCCGACGACGAGATCGAGTGCGTGATCGCCCAGGCGAACGCTCCGCTCACCGAGGACCTGCACTTCGAAGAGGACCTGGTCCTCAGCCGGGAGCGCGGCGGCGGCGGCGAGCCGGTGCTCGTGCCGGCCACCGAGGTCGACTACATGGACGTCTCCCCGCGCCAGATGGTGTCGGTGGCGACCGCCCTGATTCCGTTCCTGGAGCACGACGACGCCAACCGCGCGCTGATGGGCGCGAACATGCAGCGCCAGGCCGTGCCGCTGCTGCGTTCGGAAGCCCCGCTGGTCGGCACCGGCATGGAGCGCTACGCGGCTGTCGACGCCGGCGACTCCGTGGTTGCCGCCAAGCCGGGCGTGGTCACCGAGGTCTCCGCGGACCTGGTCACCGCCCTGAACGACGACGGCACCGAGACCCGGTACCCGATCATGAAGTTCGCCCGCTCCAACCAGGGCAACGCGTACAACCAGCGTGTCCTCGTCTCCGAGGGCCAGCGGCTGGAAACCGGCAGCATCATCGCCGACGGTCCCTCCACCGACCAGGGCGAACTGGCGCTGGGCAAGAACCTGCTCGTGGCCTTCATGTCCTGGGAGGGCCACAACTTCGAGGACGCGATCATCCTGTCGCAGCGCGTGGTCTCCGACGACGTGCTGACCTCCATCCACATCGAGGAGCATGAGGTTGATGCCCGCGACACCAAGCTCGGTGCCGAGGAAATCACCCGCGACATCCCGAACGTGTCGGAGGAAGTGCTCTCCCAGCTGGACGAGCGCGGCATCATCCACATCGGCGCCGAGGTCGACGCCGGCGACATCCTCGTCGGCCGCGTGACCCCCAAGGGCGAGACCGAGCTGACCCCGGAAGAGCGCCTGCTGCGTGCGATCTTCGGCGAGAAGTCCCGCGAAGTGCGCGACACCTCCCTGAAGGTCCCGCACGGCGAGTCCGGCACCGTGATCGGCGTGCGGATCTTCGACCGCGACAACGACGACGAGCTGCCCCCGGGCGTGAACCAGCTGGTGCGCGTGTACGTGGCGCAGAAGCGCAAGATCACGGACGGCGACAAGCTCGCCGGGCGCCACGGCAACAAGGGCGTCATCTCCAAGATCCTGCCGGTCGAGGACATGCCGTTCCTGGAAGACGGCAC
The DNA here is from genome assembly GCF_059090935.1 of Arthrobacter sp. Y3223166. Taxonomy (NCBI): domain Bacteria; kingdom Bacillati; phylum Actinomycetota; class Actinomycetes; order Micrococcales; family Micrococcaceae; genus Arthrobacter; species Arthrobacter sp. Y3223166. The sequence goes on from NZ_JBNHGE010000040.1 coordinate 15,127, forward strand.
CCCGGTCGACGTCGTGCTGAACCCGCTGGGTGTCCCCGGCCGCATGAACGTGGGCCAGGTGCTGGAAATCCACCTCGGCTGGGCCGCGAAGCAGGGCTGGAACATCGAGGGCAACCCGGACTGGGCCAAGGACCTGCCGAACCTGCCCCGCCAGTCGGGTCCGACGACGGTGGCCACGCCGGTGTTCGACGGTGCCAGCGAGTTCGAGATCACCGGGCTGCTGGATGCCACGAATCCGACCCGCGACGGCGAGCGCCTGATCGGCGCTTCCGGCAAGGCCCGTCTGTTCGACGGCCGCTCGGGCCAGCCGTTCCCGGATCCGGTGTCCGTGGGCTACATGTACATCCTGAAGCTGCACCACCTGGTGGACGACAAGATCCACGCGCGTTCCACCGGCCCGTACTCGATGATCACCCAGCAGCCGCTGGGCGGCAAGGCGCAGTTCGGCGGCCAGCGCTTCGGCGAAATGGAAGTGTGGGCCCTGGAGGCCTACGGCGCCGCGTACACCCTGCAGGAACTGCTCACCATCAAGTCCGACGACATCCACGGCCGCGTCAAGGTCTACGAGGCGATCGTCAAGGGCGAGAACATCCCGGAGCCGGGTGTTCCCGAATCCTTCAAGGTGTTGATCAAGGAAATGCAGTCGCTCTGCCTGAACGTGGAAGTACTCTCCACCGACGGCACCGCGATCGAAATGCGTGACTCGGATGAAGAAGTCTTCCGGGCCGCGGAAGAACTGGGCATCGACCTTTCCCGGGCCGAGCCGAGTTCCGTCGAAGAGGTCTAGCCGCGCCGGCCGGCCGCCCGTGCCGTGGAGCACCGCGGCCGGCCCGCGCACGGCGCCCCTCTGTCCGTAACCCGACAGACTTTCAGATTTAGAGAACAAGAGAGAACAGGGACCATATGTCCAGCGAATCCTCCTTCGGCCTCATGCGCATCGGCCTTGCCACCGCGGACGACATCCGCGACTGGAGCTACGGCGAGGTCAAGAAGCCGGAAACTATCAACTACCGCACCCTGAAGCCCGAGAAGGACGGCCTCTTCTGCGAGAAGATCTTCGGACCTTCCCGCGACTGGGAGTGCTACTGCGGCAAGTACAAGCGCGTGCGCTTCAAGGGCATCATCTGTGAGCGCTGCGGCGTCGAGGTCACCCGTGCCAAGGTCCGCCGCGAGCGGATGGGCCACATCGAGCTGGCCGCCCCGGTCACCCACATCTGGTACTTCAAGGGTGTCCCCTCCCGCCTGGGCTACCTGCTCGACCTGGCGCCGAAGGACCTGGAGAAGGTCATCTACTTCGCCGCCTACATGATCACCAGCGTGGACGAGGAGCGCCGCCACGAGGAACTGCCCAACCTGCAGGCCGAGCACGACCTGGAGAAGAAGCAGCTGGCCGATACCCGCGACTCCGACATCGCGGCGATCGCCAAGGACCTCGAGGACGAGCTGACCCGGCTGGAGGGCGAGGGCGCCAAGGCCGCCGAGAAGAAGAAGGCGCGCGACTCCGCCGACCGCCAGATGGCCAACGTGCGCAAGCGTGCCGACGCCGAGATCGAGCGCCTCGACATGGTCTGGGACCGCTTCAAGAACCTCAAGGTCGCCGACCTCGAGGGCGACGAGGGGCTCTACCGCGAGCTGCGCGACCGCTACGGCCTCTACTTCGAAGGCGCCATGGGTGCCGAAGCCATCAAGAACCGCCTCGAGAACTTCGACATGGCTGCCGAGGCCGAGTCCCTGCGCGACATCATCAAGAACGGCAAGGGCCAGCGCAAGACCCGCGCCCTGAAGCGGTTGAAGGTGGTCAACGCTTTCCTGACCACCACCAACTCGCCGCTGGGAATGGTGCTGGACGCCGTTCCGGTGATCCCGCCGGAGCTTCGCCCGATGGTGCAGCTGGACGGCGGCCGCTTTGCGACCTCCGACCTGAACGACCTGTACCGCCGCGTGATCAACCGCAACAACCGCCTGAAGCGTCTGCTGGACCTGGGCGCGCCGGAAATCATCGTCAACAACGAAAAGCGGATGCTGCAGGAAGCCGTGGACTCGCTGTTCGACAACGGCCGCCGCGGCCGTCCGGTCACCGGACCGGGCAACCGTCCGCTGAAGTCGCTGTCCGACATGCTCAAGGGCAAGCAGGGCCGCTTCCGGCAGAACCTGCTGGGCAAGCGCGTCGACTACTCCGGCCGTTCCGTGATCGTGGTCGGCCCGCAGCTGAAGCTGCACCAGTGCGGCCTGCCCAAGCAGATGGCGCTGGAGCTGTTCAAGCCGTTCGTCATGAAGCGGCTGGTGGACCTGAACCACGCGCAGAACATCAAGAGCGCCAAGCGGATGGTGGAGCGCTTCCGCCCGCAGGTGTGGGACGTGCTCGAAGAGATCATCACCGAACACCCGGTGCTGCTCAACCGTGCACCAACCCTGCACCGGTTGGGCATCCAGGCGTTCGAGCCGCAGCTGGTCGAAGGCAAGGCGCTGCAGCTGCACCCGCTGGTGTGCGCCGCGTTCAACGCCGACTTCGACGGCGACCAGATGGCCGTGCACCTGCCGCTGAGCCCCGAGGCCCAGGCCGAGGCGCGCATCCTGATGCTCTCCTCGAACAACATCCTGAAGCCGTCGGACGGCCGTCCGGTGACCCTGCCCTCCCAGGACATGATCATCGGCCTGCACCACCTCACCACCAAGCGCGAAGGCGGAACCGGCGAGGGCCGTGTCTTCGCCAGCCCGGCGGAGGCCATCATGGCCCACGACGCCGGCGAGCTGCACCTGAACTCCGTCGTCAAGATCCGCGTGCCCGGCTTCGTGCCCAGCGCGGACCAGCCGGCACCGGAGGGATGGGAAGAGGGCCAGGAAGCGCTGATCGAAACCTCGCTCGGCCAGGTCATCTTCAACGACACGCTGCCCGATGACTACCCCTGGGTGGCGCGCGTGGCGGACAAGGGCCAGCTCTCGGCGATCGTGAACGATTTGGCCGAGCGCTACCCGAAGGTCGTCACCGCGGCGACGCTGGACAACCTCAAGGACGCCGGGTTCTACTGGGCGACCCGTTCCGGCGTGACCGTGGCGATCTCCGACATCGCGGCCCCGGCCGAAAAGGCCGCCATCATGGAGGGCTACGAGACCCAGGCCGCCCGCGTCGAGTCCCAGTACAACAAGGGCCTGATCGCCGACGACGAGCGGCGCCAGGAACTGATCGACATCTGGAACAAGGCGACCAACGAGGTTGCCGACGCGATGCGGAAGAACCTGACCAAGGAGAACACCATCAACCGCATGGTGTCCTCCGGTGCCCGTGGCAACTGGCTGCAGGTCCGCCAGATCGCCGGTATCCGTGGTCTGGTGGCCAACCCGAAGGGCGAGATCATCCCGCGCCCGATCAAGTCCTCCTACCGCGAGGGCCTGTCGGTGCTGGAATACTTCATCGCCACGCACGGTGCCCGCAAGGGCCTGGCCGACACCGCGCTGCGTACCGCCAACTCGGGTTACCTGACCCGCCGCCTGGTGGACGTCTCGCAGGACGTGATCGTGCGCGAAATGGACTGCGGCACCGAGCGCGGCCTGAACACGGTCATCGCCGAAGCCGACCACAACGGTGAACTGCGCCGGCACGAAGAGGTGGAGAACTCCGCTTACGCCCGCACGCTGGCCACCGATGTGGTGAACTCCGAGGGCACCGTGGTGGCCACGGCAGGCGCCGACGTCGGCGATGTGCTGATCCAGGAACTGATCGACGCCGGCATCACCGAGATCAAGGTGCGCTCCGTGCTCACCTGTGAGTCCGCCGTCGGTACCTGCGCGCTCTGCTACGGCCGCTCGCTGGCCACCGGCAAGACCGTGGACATCGGCGAGGCGGTCGGCATCATCGCCGCCCAGTCGATCGGCGAGCCCGGTACCCAGCTGACCATGCGTACCTTCCACACCGGTGGCGTAGCCTCCGCGGAAGACATCACCCAGGGTCTGCCCCGTATCCAGGAGCTCTTCGAAGCCCGTACCCCCAAGGGTGTCGCGCCGATGGCCGAAGTGGCCGGACGCGTGTCCATCGAGGACGGCGAGCGCCAGATGCGCGTCATCGTCACCCCCGATGACGGCTCGGAAGAGATCGCCTACCCGGTGCTGCGCCGTGCACGCCTGCTGGTCGAAGACGGCCAGCACGTGGACGTCGGCCAGCAGCTGGTCACCGGTGCCAAGGACCCGAAGCAGGTGCTGCGTATCCTCGGCCCGCGCCAGGCGCAGAAGTTCCTGGTGGACGAGGTCCAGAGCGTGTACCGCAGCCAGGGCGTCGGCATCCACGACAAGCACGTGGAAGTCATCGTCCGCCAGATGCTGCGCCGCATCACCGTGATCGAGTCCGGCGAGACCGACCTGCTGCCGGGCGAGCTGGCCGAGCGAAGCCGCTTCCAGGCGGAGAACCGCAAGGCCGTCTCCGAGGGCAAGCAGCCGGCCAACGGCCGTGACGAGCTGATGGGCATCACCAAGGCCTCGCTCGCCACCGAGTCGTGGCTGTCGGCCGCGTCCTTCCAGGAGACCACCCGCGTCCTGACGCAGGCGGCCATGGAGGGCAAGTCCGACCCGCTGCTGGGCCTGAAGGAGAACGTCATCATCGGTAAGCTGATCCCGGCCGGCACCGGCCTGGACCGGTACACCCAGGTGTCGGTGGAGCCGACGGAGGAAGCGAAGGCCAACCTGTTTACCGGCCCGAGCGCCTTCGGCGACTTCGACTACGCCGGCGCCGACGGTTCGCTGACGCCCGAGTTCCACGCCATCCCGCTGGATGACTACGACCTGGGCAGCGACTACCGCTAGCCGCCAGTATGGAACCGCCTCCTGCTCCCCGATACCGGGGCAGCGGGGGGCGGTTTCCGCGTTTAACGGCCCCGGCGGCCGCCGCGCACATGAGATTCTGGGAACATGGCCAATTCCTCGTCCGGTGACTCGATGCTGGACCGGCTGGTGCGCATCCTGTCTGCGTTCGAGCCGGACAAGCCGGCGATGAACGTCGCCACGCTCTCCCGCCGGGCGGATGTGCCGCTGGCAACGACCTACCGGCTGGTGGAGGCGCTGTCCCGCCACGGGCTGCTGACGAAGGAGGGCCCCGGCGAAATCCGGCTCGGGCTGCGGCTGTGGGAGCTGGCCAACCGGAGCTCGCCGGCCGTCGACCTGCGGCAGGCCGCCATGCCGTTCATGGAGGACATCCAGTCCGTGGTGCGCCAGCACACCCAGCTGGCGGTGCTGCGCGAGGACGAAGTCCTGGTGATCGAGCGGCTCTCCAGCCGCGGCTCCGTGGTGAACCAGGCCCAGATCGCCGGCACCATGCCGGTGCACCGGACCTCGATGGGCATGGTGCTGCTGGCCTATTCGCCCAACCATGTCCAGGAGTCCTACCTGACCCGGCATCCGGAGGCCGTCACGTCGGCCGACCCGGTGTCCTTCGACCTGCGCCGGCACCTGGCCGACATCCGCAAGCGGGGCTACGCCGCGTTCGACGGGCGGATCGACGTGGACACCACCGGCATCGCCGTCCCCGTGCTCGGCCCGGCCGGCCGGCCGCTGGCCGCCCTCGGCGTGGTGGTGCCGCTGGGCTTCGAGAACTTCCACGCCGTGGTGCCGGCGCTGATGACGGCGGCGCGCGGCATCTCCCGGGCCATGGGCGTCGCGCTGTGACAGCGGCGGCCACCGCCGTCGTAATTCTCATTCAATAAGAACGCCGGGGCGGAATCCGTGTCGCCGGGCTCACACTGGTGAAGAGACGGCTTCCTCTTCGACCCAGGAGACTTACCCATGGCGCAACCGCAGATCATCAAAACCAAGGTAGGAATCGTCGGCGGGGGACCGGCCGGCCTGATGCTCAGCCACCTGCTGGCCCGGCACGAGATCGACAACCTCGTGGTGGAATCCCGTGACCACGACACCATCCACAACACCCACCGGGCCGGCATCCTGGAGGCGGGCTCGGTCAAGATGCTGACCGACACCGGCGTCGACGGCCGGGTGCTGACCGAGGGCGACGAGCACGCCGGCATCGATCTGCGCTTCAACGGAGAGTCGCATCCGCTGGACTTCAAGGACCTCGTGGACGCCACCGTGACCCTGTACGCGCAGAACGAGGTGTTCCTGGACCTGGCCGCCGCCCGCAGGCGCGACGGCGGCGACGTGCGCTACGAGGCCGAGGTCACCGAGGTGCTGGACCTGGAGACCACCACGCCCAAGTTCAGGTTCACGGACAAGGACGGCGCCGCCTTCGAGGTGCACTGCGACATCCTGGTGGGTGCCGACGGCTCCCGCAGCTTCTGCCGCCGCGCGGTGAAGGGGGAGCAGGACTACAAGATCGAGTATCCGTTCGCCTGGTTCGGCATCCTGACCGAGGCCCCGAAGAGCGCCCCGGAACTGATCTACGCGAACTCGCCGCACGGCTTCGCGCTGATCTCCCAGCGCAGCGAGACCGTCCAGCGCATGTACTTCCAGTGCGATCCGGCCGAGAACGTGGACGACTGGAGCGACGACCGGATCTGGGCGGAACTGCAGAAGCGGGTCGACGGGCCCGACGGCTTCCAGTTGAAGCAGGGACCGATCTTCGACAAGACCGTGCTGGCCTTCCGCTCCTTCGTGCGGGAACCGCTGTCCCACGGGCGCATGTTCCTGGCCGGCGACGCCGGACACACGGTGCCGCCCACCGGGGCCAAGGGCCTGAACCTGGCCTTCGCGGACGTCAAGGTGCTCTTCGAGGCCATCGACTCGTTCTACTCCACCGGCAGCGACGCACTGCTGGAGGGCTACTCCGACCTGGCGCTGCAGCGGGTTTGGAAGGCGCAGAACTTCTCCTACTGGATGACCAGCATGCTGCACACCCGCACGGATGCCTCGCCCTTCGAGACCAAGCGTGCCCTCGGCGAGCTGGCCACCGTGACCGGTTCCCGCTTCGGGCAGCAGTACCTGGCCGAGTCCTACACGGGCTGGCCGCACAAGTGACCGCTCCGCCCGCACCACGCCGGGCGCGCAAACCCTTAAACCATCCACAGCCACAACGGAAAGGAGTCCCGATGAGCGACGCACAAGCTCCGGACGAGGCTTTCGAGGACGAGACGTTTGACGACAGCCACCTGCTGGACCCTGCCGCCACCACGGATTCGCAGGAAAAGATCAGCCAGGAAATTGCCGACAGCCACGAGGCGTACCGCAAGAGCGTGGAGGCCGGCGGCGCCGAAGAGACGCAGCCGCGCATCGACTTTGCGCCGTACCGCTCCTCGCTGCTGCGCCACCCCACCAAAGACCTGCACCACGCGGACCCGGAGACCATCGAGCTGTGGAGCCCGGCCTTCGGCGAGCGTGACGTGCACGCCCTGGAGTCGGACCTGACCATCCAGCACAACGGCGAGCCGATCGGCGAGCGGATTATCGTGCAGGGCCGTGTCCTGGACGGCGACGGACGCCCGGTGCGCAACCAGCTGGTGGAGGTCTGGCAGGCCAACGCCGCCGGCCGCTACGTGCACAAGCGCGACCAGCACCCGGCCCCGATCGACCCGAACTTCACCGGCGTGGGCCGCTGCATCACCGGGCCCAACGGCGAGTACAAGTTCACCACCATCAAGCCCGCCCCCTACCCGTGGAAGAACCACCACAACGCCTGGCGCCCGGCACACATCCACTTCTCGCTGTTCGGCACCGACTTCACCCAGCGCATGATCACCCAGATGTACTTCCCGGGCGACCCGCTGTTCCCGCTGGATCCGATCTACCAGTCGATCACCGACCCGGCGGCCCGCGACCGCCTGGTCGCCACCTATGACCACTCGGTCACCAGCCACGAGTGGAACACCGGCTACCGCTGGGACATTGTCCTTTCCGGCAGCAACCGCACCTGGATGGAAGAAGGCGAGGAGCACTGATGAGCGAGTCCACCACCAAACTGGTGCCCACCCCGGGCCAGACCATAGGCCCGTTCTACGGCTTCGCGCTGCCCTACGAGAAGGACAGCCAACTGGTCCACCGCGCGCACCCCGGGTCCATCCGGCTGCACGGCGTGGTCTACGACGGCAACGGCACCGTGATCCCCGACTCCATGCTGGAGATCTGGCAGGCCGACGAGCACGGCAAGATCTCCCGCGAAACCGGTTCCCTGGTCCGCGACAACCACACCTTCACCGGCTTCGGCCGCGTGGCCGTGGACAACGTGGGCCACTACACCTTCACCACGGTCAACCCGGGTGCCACCGAGCCGGGCAAGGCCCCGTTCATCTCCCTGGTGGTCTTTGCCCGCGGCCTGCTGAACCGGCTGTTCACCCGGATCTACCTGCCGGAGGAAACCGAGGCGCTGGCGAACGACCCGCTGCTGTCCTCGCTGCCGGAAGAGCGGCGGAACACGCTGATCGCAGAGCGCGAACCGAACGGCGACCTCCGCTTCGACATCCGGCTGCAGGGTGACGGCGAGACCGTCTTCCTGACCTACCCGGGGATTTAGGCCTGTATGAATCCGGCGGACCACGCTGATTTCGGGCTGCTGTCTCCGGCCTCGGCCGGGACAGCAGCGTCCCGTTTAACCAGCGACTACCAATTCATCCAAGCCATGCTCGACGTGGAGCTTGAATGGACCCGCGTGCTGGCCGACGCCGGCCGGGTGGCCGCCGAGGCCGTGCCGGCCGTCGAGCGGGCCTCGCACGCCGACCTCTACGACGCCGCGGGGCTGGCCGAGCGGGCCCAGGGCGGCGGCAACCCGGTCATCCCGCTGCTGGCCGACCTGAGGGCGGAGACCAGGAAGCACGACCCGGCCGCCGTCCCGGCGATCCACCGGGGCGCCACCAGCCAGGACATCCTGGACAGCGCCCTGATGCTGATGGCCCGCCGCGCGCTGGCCGGGATCGTCACCGACCTCAAGTCCGCCGCCGCGGCCCTGGGCCGGTTGGCGGACGAACACCGCGCCACCGTCACGGTGGCCCGCACCCTGACCCAGCATTCGCTGCCGTCGACGTTCGGGCTCAAGGCGGCCAACTGGCTCTCCGGCGTCGCCCAGGCCGGCGTCCGGCTGGAGCGGGTGGCCGGCGGACTGCCGCTGCAGTGGGGCGGCGCGGCCGGCACCATGGCGG
>NZ_JBNHGE010000041.1:0-23697 GCF_059090935.1 Arthrobacter sp. Y3223166
CGCCGGCCGCCGATGCCGCCGCGGCGTCCCGCGGGCCCGCCGGCCGTGCGCCCGTCAGGACAGGACCTGGAGGACGTGGCCTCCTAGCACTCCACGACGTTGACGGCGAGGCCGCCGGTGGCGGTTTCCTTGTACTTGTCGCTCATGTCGCGGCCGGTCTCGCGCATCGTGATGATGACCTCGTCCAGCGACACCCGGTGCGTGCCGTCCCCCATCAGCGCCATCTTGGCCGCGTTCACGGCCTTGGCGGCACCGATGGCGTTCCGTTCGATGCACGGGATCTGCACCAGCCCGCCGATCGGATCGCAGGTGAGCCCCAGGTTGTGCTCCATCGCGATTTCGGCCGCGTTTTCCACCTGGGCCGGAGTTCCGCCGAGGATTTCGGCCAGTCCCGCGGCAGCCATCGACGAGGCTGAGCCGACTTCGCCCTGGCAGCCGACCTCGGCGCCGGAGATGGAAGCCTGCTCCTTGTAGAGAACCCCGATGGCACCGGCGGTCAACAGGAACTTCACGACCACCTGCTCCTTGTCCTCGCGGGTGGCCTGTTCCATGCCGGGTGCGTAGTGCGTGGCGTAGAACAGCACGGCGGGGATGATGCCGGCGGCCCCGTTGGTGGGCGCGGTGACCACCCGCCCGCCCGAGGCGTTCTCCTCGTTCACCGCCAGCGCCACCAGATTGACCCATTCCTGCCAGTACTTGTGGTCCCGGTCCGGGTCTTCCTTGCGCAGCCGCTCATGCCAGGCGGGGGCCCGACGGCGGACGTTGAGTCCGCCGGGCAGCTCGCCCTCGCGGCGGATGGCCGAGTCCTTGCACTCCTCCATCACGTTGTAAATGTGCACGAGTCCGGCCTCGATCTCTTCCCGCGGGCGGGAGGCCTCCTCGTTGCGCATCATGATGTCGCTGATGGCCAGGCCGGTGCTGCTGCAGTGCTCCAGCAGCCCCGCCGCCGTGCGGAACGGATAGGGCAGCTGCTGTTTGGAGGACTCCAGCTCCTCCCGGGCGGCTTCCTCCTCGCCGCCGCGGACAATGAAGCCGCCGCCCACGGAGAAGAAGGTGGCTTCGTGCAGAATCCGTGCCTCGCTGTCGTCGCTCGATTCCAGCACCTGGAACCTCATGCCGTTGGTGTGCCGGGGCAGCACGGTCAGCGGGTGCAGCACCATGTCCTGCACCCCGTAGTCCAACGGCCGGGCGGCGGCGCCGGGCAGTTCCGCCCCCAGCCGCAGCCGGCCGGAGGCGGCGATGTCCGCCAGCCGCTCCTCCACCTGGTCGGGCAGGATGTGCTCCGGTTCGAAGCCCTCCAGCCCCAGCAGCACGGCGGTGAACGTCCCGTGCCCGCGACCGGTGGCGGCGAGGGAGCCGTACAGGTCCACGCGCAGCCCGTTAACCCTGTCGAGCAGGCCGGCGTCGGCCACCTCCCGCACGAACGCGGAGGCGGCCCGCATCGGGCCGACCGTGTGCGAGCTGGAGGGACCGATGCCTACGGAGAAAAGGTCGAAAACGCCTACGGCCATGTCATCCCTTTCCTGTCTGTGTGGAGAGGTCCGGGGCCGCCGTCCCCGCGGCCGCGGGGACGGCGGCACCCTGGTAGCGGGTGAGGACTACTTTTCCCGCCGGTAGAACGGCAGCTCGACAACCTCGAACGGTTCGGGCTTGCCGCGCAGGTCGATGTCCACCCTCGTCCCGGGTTCGGCATACTCGGCGTCCACGTACGCCAGAGCCACCGGGTAGCCGAGGGTGGGGCTGGGCTGGCCGGAGGTGACTTCGCCGATGGTCCGGCCGTCTTTCAGCACCGGGTAGTGGGAGCGGCCGGCGCGCCGGCCAAGCCCCTTGAGCCCGACGAGCTTGCGGGCCGAGCCCTTCTCCTTCTGCGCCTCGAGGGCGCCGCGGCCCACGAAGTCGCCGTCCTTCTTCAGCGCCACCACGCCGCCCAGGCCGGCCTCGAACGGGCTGGTCTCGAGGGTGAGCTCGTTGCCGTACAGCGGCATGCCCGCCTCCAGCCGAAGCGAGTCGCGGCAAGCCAGCCCGGCCGGCAGCAGGTCGGCGCCCCGTCCGGCTTCCAGCAGGGCGTTCCAGAGCGCGGCCGCGTTGGTATTCGGGACGTAGATCTCGAAGCCGTCCTCGCCGGTGTACCCGGTCCGGGCCAGCAGCAGCTTCAGCGGCGCCCCGGACACTGTGAAGTCCACCTCGTCGGCGGCGTAGTACTTCATGTCCCGCACCGTGCCATGCTGGTTGGCGGGCACCAGCTGGAGCAGGATTTCCACGGACTTCGGTCCCTGCACTGCCACCAGCGAGGTCTCGGCCGTGGCGTCCTCCACCGTGGCGTCGAAACCTTCGACCCGTGCGGCGAGTTCCGCGGCGACCGTCGGGGCGTTGCCGGCATTGGGCACCACCAGGTAACGGTCCCCGTGCTGGTCGGCGGGACGCCGGTAGATGATCAGGTCATCGATGATGCCGCCGTCGGCGTTGCAGATCAGCGAATACTTGGCCCGGCCCTCGGTGACGGCGGAGAGCTTGCCGACGAGTGCGTAGTCCAGGAACTTCCCGGCCTCCGGGCCGGTGACCCAGACTTCGCCCATGTGGGAGAGGTCGAACAGGCCGGCGCTGCTGCGCACGGCGCGGTGCTCGGCCAATTCGCTGCTGTACTTCAGCGGCATCATCCAGCCGCCGAAGTCGGTGAAGGAGGCACCCAGCCGCTCGTGTTCCTCGTAGAGCGCGGTGTGCCGGGGCATGGTGGTGGTCTCGGTAGTCATGCGGTGCTGACCTCTCTAGTTCTCGAAGGCTTCGGGCGGCGGGCAGCTGCAGATCAGGTTGCGGTCGCCGCCGGCGCCGTCGATCCGTCCGACCGGGGCGAAGTATTTGTCCACTTGCAGGCCCGGTACCGGGAAGGCGGCCTGCTCCCGGGTGTACGGCCGGTCCCAGTCGGAGCTGACCACGGCGGCGGCGGTGTGCGGGGCCAGGCGCAGCGGGCTGGCGTCGAGCGGGAAGTCGCCGGCGATCACCTGGTCGATTTCGCCCTTGATCGCGATCATCGCGTCGATAAACCGCTCAATCTCCCCCAGGTCCTCGGACTCGGTCGGCTCCACCATCAGGGTGCCGGCCACGGGGAAGGACAGGGTGGGCGCGTGGAAGCCGTAGTCGATCAGGCGCTTGGCCACGTCCTCGGCGGTCACCCCCGACTTGGCGGTGAGTTCGCGCAGGTCCAGGATGCACTCGTGCGCGACCAGCCCGTCGTTGCCGGTGTAGAGCACCGGGAAGTGCTCGTTCAGCCGGGCGGCGACGTAGTTCGCGGCCAGCAGGGCGCTCTTCGTTGCCTCGGTCAGGCCCTCGGCCCCCATCATGGCCACGTAGGCCCAGGAGATCGGCAGCACGCCGGCCGAGCCGTACTCGCTGGCCGAGACGGGCACGCCCTTGCCTTCGTGTTCGGCCAGCGCGGCGTTGCCCGGCAGGAACGGCACCAGGTGTTCGGCCACCGCTACCGGCCCGACGCCGGGGCCGCCGCCCCCGTGCGGGATGCAGAAGGTCTTGTGCAGGTTCAGGTGGGAGACGTCGCCGCCGAACTTGCCCGGCTGCGCGAGTCCTACCAGCGCGTTGAGGTTGGCCCCGTCGATGTACACCTGCCCGCCGGCGGCATGGACCGCCTCGCAGACGTCGCGCACGTCGGCGTCGTACACGCCGTGCGTTGACGGATAGGTGATCATGATGGCCGAAAGCGCGTCGGCGTTCTGGTCGATCTTCGCGCGCAGGTCGGCGTGGTCGATGGTGCCGTCCGGTGCCGTGGCGACCACGACAACCTTCATGCCGGCCAGCACGGCCGAGGCGGCGTTGGTGCCGTGCGCGGAGGCGGGGATCAGGCAGACGTCGCGCTGGTCGTCGCCGTTGGCCAGGTGGTAGCGGCGGATGGCGAGCAGGCCGGCGTATTCGCCCTGCGAACCGGCGTTGGGCTGGATGGAGACGCCGGCGTAGCCGGTGATCGCCGCGAGGCGTTCCTCCAGATCGGTGATCAGCTCGCGCCAGCCGGCGGTCTGGCTGGCCGGGGCGAACGGGTGGATGGACGCGAATTCCGGCCAGGTCATCGCCTCCATTTCCGCCGTCGCGTTCAGCTTCATGGTGCACGAGCCCAGCGGGATCATGGTCCGGTCCAGGGCCAGGTCTCGGTCAGACAGGCGGCGCAGGTAGCGCAGCATCTGGGTCTCGGAGCGATGGCTGTGGAACACCGGATGGTCCAGGTAGGAGGAGCTGCGCAGCAGCTCCTCCGGCAGCTCGAAGCCGGCGTTCCCGGCCGTTTCGGCGGTCTTGCCGGCGGCGTCCTCCACGCCGAAGGCCTCCGCGACCAGGGCGAGGTGCTCCGCCGTCGTCGTTTCATCGGCGGAAATGCCGACGTGGTCGGCGTCGATGCGGCGCAGGTTCACGCCCTTGGCCTCGGCGGCGGCGGCGATCTCGGCGGCCTTGCCCGGAGCCTTCACCGTGAGGGTGTCGAAGAACCGGTCTGCCGCCAGCGCGTACCCGGCGCCGGTGAGCACGCCTGCCAGCGTGCGGGCGGCCTCATTGGCGTGCTGGGCGATCGCCTTCAGGCCCTCGGGGCCGTGGTAGACGGCGTACATGCTGGCCACGACGGCCAGCAGTGCCTGCGCGGTGCAGATGTTGGAGGTGGCCTTCTCGCGGCGGATGTGCTGCTCGCGGGTCTGCAGCGCCAGGCGGTAGGCGGGGCGGCCGGCGTCGTCCTTCGAGACCCCCACCAGGCGGCCGGGCAGGGAACGCTCCAGCCCCTTGCGGACGGCCATGTAGGCGGCGTGCGGGCCGCCGAAGAAGAGCGGCACGCCAAAACGCTGGGTGTTGCCGACGGCGATGTCCGCGCCCTGCTCGCCCGGCGGCGTGATCAGGGTCAGCGCCAGCAGGTCGGCGGCCACGGTGACCAAGGCGCCGCGCTCCTTGGCCTGCGCGATGACCGGAGCCTGGTCAAACACCCGGCCGGAGGCTCCCGGCTGCTGCAGCACGATGCCCGAGATGTCGCCGTCCGGCAGGCCGGCGGAGAGGTCGGCAACCTCTACGTCGAAGTCCAGCGCCTCGGCCCGGCCCTTGACGACGGCGATGGTCTGCGGCAGCAGGTCCGCGTCCAGCACGGTCTTGCCGGCGGATTTGGACTTGTTGGACCGGCGCATCAACAGCACGGCTTCGGCCACTGCGGTGGCTTCGTCCAGCAGGGAGGCGTTGGCGATCGGCAGCGCAGTGAGGTCCTGGACCATGGTCTGGAAGTTCAGCAGCGCCTCCAGCCGGCCCTGCGAAATTTCCGGCTGGTACGGGGTGTAGGCGGTGTACCAGGCCGGGTCTTCCACCACGTTGCGGCGGATCACCGGCGGCGTGATGGTGTCGTAGTAGCCCTGACCGATCATCTGCACGGCCGTCACGTTCTTCGCGGCGAGGGCGCGCAGGTCCCCCAGGACCTGGGACTCGCTGCGGGCGGCGGGCAGCGCCAGCGGTTCCTGCTGGCGGATGTCGGCGGGCACGGCCGCGTCCACCAGCTCGTCGATGCTGCCGTAGCCCAACTGCTTGAGCATGGTTTCCGCGTCGTTCCGGCGCGGACCGATGTGTCGGTCGGTGAAGGAGGCGCTGCCGGGCCGGGTAGCGCTGGTGGACTTAGCCGTCATGTGAGGAACTCCAGTTATCCCCGGCTGGGCTGACCATGCCGGTAGTGAAGGGTTCCTCCCCACTCTGTGACTGAACCTGAGAGATTCCGCAGGCTGTGGCCCAAGGGGCCGCCTCCTGCTTGCACCGTCGGTGAGCCGGTCCTGAACGGTCCGGCTGCTTTCCAGAGTTGCCTCTTCGCGGCGGTACAGGGGCCTGAGAGATTCCTGGGGAGGTATTGCTCCTACGGCGCCTGCTGACTGGTACCCAGCAGGACTCTCCCGCCGCATGTCGAAGGCTGTATGCAGTTGTACTGACTCCTTGAATGGTAGTCCAGCGGCTGGCGCGCAACAAGGCGGCGACGCCCGATGGCGCGGCTTGCAGCCGCCGCGGGGGCGCCGGAACCCGCGTGGCCGCCGCTAGGCATCGGTGCGCGAGAGCATGCCCTTCACGTAGGCGGCCTGTCCGACGTGCTCCAGGCAGTCGTCCAGGACGCTGACCAGCCGCACCCCCAGGCTGACGTGCGGGTCCCACCGGGTGTCCACGATCCGGTCCAGGTCATCCTCGCTCAGTCCGGCCAGATACTCCAGGGTGCCGGCATGGACGTCGTCGTAGTAGCCGCGCAGCAGGTCGGCCGATTCGACCCGGACGGCCGCCACCTGCTGCGACGTGTGGCCGTAGCCATGGTCCTTCCGGGGCAGCGGCAGGTCGAACCGCTCCGCCCAGCCGGTCAGCCAGTACTGGTCCGTGCCGGCGACATCGGCAATATGGTCGTCCTGGATGCGCGTCAGATGCCAGATAAGCCAGGCAATCGAGTTGCTGTCACCGCCGGGCCGGGCGGCCAGTTGTCCGGCGGCCAGCCCGTCCAGCACGGAGTGGACGCGCTCCTGGATCCTGCCGTAGGCATCTGCGAGCAGGTCGTTGAACTTCATGGCGCCTCCCGCCGGTCGACTGTGGCGCCAGCTTACCGGCCGGGGCCACGGCGAGGAATGCGTGCCTGCCCGCAGGCGCGGGGACGCTCACGCAGCCGCGCATCCGTCGCCCGGACCGCCTGCCTCAGCGGTCAACTGTAATCGGCCGTGATGGTTCGATCCCGGCCATTGAGCCGCATTGTCCCGCCGTAGGGCACGATCCATTGCGGACGGGTATGGCCGAACGGGACTCCGATGCAGACGACGGCGTGGTCGTTGTAGCGCTTTATCTCGGCGAGGACTGCATCGCGTTGCGCGGCGCGGAGCCGGGCACGCTCCTCCGCTGGCGGGACGGTACCGTGACTGCTCACCGGAGGCCGGGCGACGAGCACTCCTTCCACCGCCGAGAGGACGCCCCGTTCCCCCAATGCCCGGACCCATCTCTTGACCCACGCTGCCGGAGGCAACTCCTCACTGGTTTCAACAATCAGGATCGACCCCTCGAGGGCTCCCAGGGGCGGCAGCCGATCGGCCATGGCCAGCTGATCGATGACTTCCAGGCACCCGCCCCAGGTGCGGCCGGTCGCTTCCCGCTCGGGCCCCGCCCACGTCCACGGCTGCGTGGGTTCCCGTTCACCGAAGCTGACAAGGGCTTGTGGCGTCAGCCAGTCCGGCCCGAAGTCCTCGGACTCGCCTGGGTCAACAATCTCCAGCTCACCGCCCTTAAAGAGCGCTGCCTTCAGCGACGCGAGGTGCTGGTCGTCAATGTGCGGCCCGGCTCCGAGGTGCACCTGGGTCGAGCCCCCGTAGTAGCCTGCTATCCCGACCGACCACAGCCAGTTCAAGAGGTTCGTGTTGTCGCTGTAGCCCATGAAGATCTTGGGGTTCGCGGCGGCGAGACCGGCGTCCAGATGGGGAATGAGGGCTACCCGGTCGTCGCCGCCGATGGTCGCGAGGATGGCCCGGATGGCCGGGTCGGACAAAGCGGCGTGCAGATCCGCGGCGCGTTCCGCGGCGGAAGCGCCAAGCTTCCGGGTCGTCGGGTATTCCACAGGGACCAGTCCCGTTTCGGCGCTGAGTCGACGCATCGCCTGCTCGTGGACATCCGGCGCGAACCCGGGGGCAGCAAAGGACGGGGAGAGAATCGCGACCCGGTCACCGGGCTCAAGCTTGGGCGGGGACACAAGGGCATGGCTCGGCATTTCCCCATCCAACCACGCGCTGTGCCTCAGCGGCCGCTATCCATCCCGGGCCGAATCCTCCAGATAGCGGGGACGGCCCACGATGACCAGGCCCACCGCCAGGATGAGCAAGGCACCGCCCAGCAGGCCGAAGGAAGCACCCCAGCCGCCGCTGGCCTCGCGCAGCAGTCCGAACATCAGCGGGCCGGCGCAGGCGACCGTGTAGCCGATGCCTTGCGCGAACCCGGAGAGCAGCCCCGCGCCGGCCGTGGTGCGGGTCCTGAGGTTCACCAGCAGCAGGCCCAGCGCAAAGGTGCCCTGGCCGAGCCCCGCCAGGGTGATCCACAACCAGGTGCCGAACGAGGGTGACAGCAGCAGCCCGGCGTATCCGGCCGTGTAAAAGCCGATGAACAGCAGGCCCAGGCCCAGGGGATTGCGCAGCCGCCCCGCGATCAGCGGCACCAACAGACTGGTGGGCAGGCCCAGGATGGCGTAGTAGGCCAGCATGGTGCCCGCCGTCGGGGGCAGCATCCCGCTGTCCACCAGCAACGGCGGCAACCACGTGAACATGGCAAACGTGTTCGACAAGGTCCCGGCGAACACCAGAGCCAGGCCCCAGGCGACCGACGAGCGCCAGACACGGACCGACGTCGTCCCGACGGAACCGGCCTCAGCTCCCGCTGCGGGCTCCGAGGCTTCCGCAACGGGCGGCCCGTCGGCTCCTGCGGGGCCGGCCGCAGGCCCGGGGACGGTCACCGCCCCGGGGCCGGCAGCGCCGGGGCCGACTCCCGTGCCGGGACTCACGGCAGGCCCGGAACCGGCCGGCTGCCGGGCGCTGCCCTCATCCGACGGGAGGATGTCCAAGCCGCCGGGCCGGTAGGGCTGCAGCACCAGGCGCGCGGTGCGGCGGCGCCAATGTTCCGTCCAAGCAGTCATCAGCCACGGCACGAGGGCGGCCGCGCTCACGGCCGCCCACACTCCGATCGAGAACCGCCAGCCGGCAGCCTGCTCAAGCGGCACGGCAAGCAGCGGGCTGAGCGCCGTACTGGCCGCCAGCAAGGTCACGTAAAGCGCGGTGATGAGGCCGATCCGGTCCGGGAAATAGCGCTTCACCAGCGGCGGCAGCAAAATGTTGCCGATCCCGTAGCCAACCATGGTGAGGCCGGACAGGACCAGGAACGCCGGCACGTCGGAGGCCAGCGCACGGCCCAGTTGGCCGACGGCGGCCATGCCCAGTGCCACGAGCAGCAGTGCTTCCATGCCGATCCGGCGCATCAGCAACGGAACTGCGAACCCGGCAGCGGCGAAGGCGGCGGTCGGCAGCATGCCCAGCACACCGGCGGAGGCCGTGCCGAACGGCAGATCCGCGGCAATATCCGCCAGCACCGGCGACACGCCGGAGACGGCCAGCCGCAGGCTGAGCGCCAGCAGCAGGACGCCGACGAGCACGGTCAGCCGGCCGGCAAACGGGGCAGGCCGCCGCGGGGCGGGGCTGGCACCCTGAGGCGGTGGGGAATCCGGGCTCGGTGGGGCGTCGGCGGTCAGTTGTGCGGGCGAGGGCAAGCGTGGTCCATGGGTCGAAAGGCCGGGCGGGCGGCCGGGATCAAAACCGGCCGGGAATCACTTTATCCCGTCGCGGCCCGGCTGCCCGGCAGGCGGGCTAGGAACCCTCCTGGCCCAGCCCTTCGGCGAGGATCCAGAATGTCTGGCGCAGCCGCTCCACCGCCGCCTCATGCTGGCCCCGCTGGAGGTACTGCACGGTCTCGCGCCAGCCGTCGGCCCAGAGAGGATAGGCGAGGGCGTGTTGGAACAAGTGCAACCGGGCCAGCGAACGGTCGAGGACGTGCATGTTCACGGCCCTCAGTTCCTGGTGATCCGCCGCCCCCAGGATGACGGTTACCAGGCTGCCGGCGGCGCGGTAGGCGCCCAGGATGTCCTCCCGGTCGGTCGCCGCCCGCAGGTCGTCCGCCATCGTGGCCATGGTGTCGATCTCCTGAGGCGACAGCCGCGGGGCTGCCCGCTCGAACAGCGCTACCAGCACCACGCCCATCACATCCAGGAGTTGGATGGCCTGCTGGGGACCGGGATTGGCGATCCGGTGTTCGTGCCCGGTGGCCTCGATCAGGCCTTCTTGCGTGAGATCGCCGACGGCGTCGCGCACCAAGGCTTCCTCCGCACCGATGCGGCCAGCGAGCCCGGCAACGGTCACCCTGGAGCCCGGCTCCAAACCGCCCGCCAGGATGTCCTCCCGCAGCCTGCGGACCGCTTCGTCGCGGTCCGCTCCCCCGGGACCGCTGCCCCTCATCATGACCCCCCTGCCGCGTATGACCGACGTCACATACGAGTAATGTACGCGAAAAGGTAGATCGGGGTCACTGGTGCTGGCTACTCTGATGGGACCTGCGGCACAGCGTCGTGCGGCAGGTTCTAAACGTGCAGTCAGGACGTGCGCAGAATGAACGCCACCTATACCGCCACCGCAACCGCCAACAGCAAGAACCACCAAGACTGGGGGCGGGCGATGGCGGCCGCGTTGGTCGATCTGGTCCAGCAAAGCGAAAGCGGCCCTTCCGGGCCCCGGGAGCTCTACGGCGACGAGCTGCGCTTGGTGATCGAAGAGACGACGGACGGGGTCCTGATCCACCTGTCCTGGACACCCGGCGGGCGGGACGCCTCCGGCACCGTCGCCTGAATCCATCCGGCCGGTGTCCGGCCGGCCGGTGTCCAGCCTGCCGGTGTCCGGCCTGCCGAAGATTGTTCCCGCGCAGCCGATGCTGCCAAGATGATTCCATGGTCTACCGCCAGCCCTACCTGCACGATCTCACGGGAGTATTTGCGGCACCCGTCCAAGCCTGGAGCGAGCCCCACGGGCAGATCCGGGGTACCGGGGCCCAAGGGGTCTACTGCGGGGACGACCGGGTGCTGGCCCGGTGCCTGCTGGCGGTGAACGGGCAGGAACCGGAGTGGATCTCCACCCAGTCGCGCTCGGCCGGGCGCGCCGACTTCTTCTCCTTCATCCGGACCGCCGAGGACGGGGCCGATCCGCTGGTCACCCTGAACCGCTCGCGGGCGGCGGAAGGCGGCCGGCTGGCCGAGGCGCTGACGTTCACGTCGGCCCTGGAGGACGAGTTGGAACTCCAGGTCCGCGTCGACCTGGTGGCCGATGCCATTCCCCTGGAGCAGGTGCGCGCCGGGGCCGCGGGCGAGGCCGGCTCGGTGGCCCCCGGCGGCGCCATCTGGAGCTGGCGGGACAAGACACGCGCCGCGCTGACGGCCGAAGGCGCCCGGGTCAGCTTCGACGGCAGCTTGGTCCGGCTGGAGTGGACTGAACTGCTCAAGCCGGGCGCCGTCCTCGTCCTGTCCTGGAGCCTGGAGCTTGACGACGCCGAGGCTCCCCTGACCGGCGCGGGCGCGCCCCCGCTGCGCACGCCGTCGCTGGCCGGGGATCCCCGGCTCCAACGACTGATGAGCCGCTCCATGACCGACCTTAACAGCCTGCGGATGGCCGGGCGCCAAACCCCCGGCGACGTCTTCCTGGCCGCGGGGGCCCCATGGTTCCTGACGCTGTACGGCCGGGAGGCGCTGGTTGCCGCCAGGCTGCTGCTGCCGGTCGACGCCGCGGTAGCGGAAGGGACGCTGCGGGCAGTGGCAGCCTGGCAGGGCACGGCCGAGTCGGCGGAATCGGGCGAACAGCCCGGCCTGATGGTCCAGGAGGTGCGGCAGCGCCGCCTGTCGATGCCCGCGGACGCCGTGGTCCGGCAACTGCCCCCGGTCCTGTACGGGTCGCCCGACGCCACGCTGCTGTGGATCGTGCTGCTGCACGACGCCTGGCACGCGGGGATGCCGGAGGATGCCGTCCGGGACCTGCTGCCCCATTTGGAGGCCGCGCTGGACTGGCTGCGCATCGACGGCGACCCCGACGGCGACGGCTTCCTGGAGACGCCGGTTCCCGCCCTGCAGGGTCCGGGACACCAGGGGTCCGGCGACACGCGGGCCGCCTACCACTATCTGGACGGCAGGCCGGCCACCGGAACGGTCGCCTCCGCCGAACTCCAGGCCTACGCCTATGAGGCGGCCCGTGCCGCGGCCGTGCTGCTCGACTACTTCGGCGACATGAACGCCGGCGCCGAGTGGCGCGACTACGCGTCGCGGCTGGCGGAGAACTTCCGCAGCCGGTTCTGGTGCGCCGACGACGCCGGCCCGTACCCGGCGATGGCACTCGACGAACGGAAGCAGCGGGTGGACGGGGTCGGGTCCGGCATGGGACACCTGCTGGGCACGGGGCTGCTGAACCCCGAGGAGACCCGGACGGTGGCCGCGCGGCTGATGGACCGGACCTTGTTCTCCGGCTACGGCGTCCGCACCCTGTCGACGGCGAACCCCGGGTTCTGGCCGAGCCGCCGCCGCTCGGGGGCGGTCTGGACGCAGGAGACCGCGTGGATTGTGATGGGGCTGCTGCGCACCGGCTTCCAGGAACAGGCCGCACAGCTGGCGGCAGGACTGCTCGACGCGGCCGAGGGATTCGGCTACCGGTTGCCGGAACTCTTCAGCGGGCAGGCCGCGGTGGAGGTCCGGCCGGCGCTGCCGTATCCGTCCGCCTGCCGGCCGCACGCCGGGGCAGCCGCCGCCGCGGTGCCCGTGGCGCTGGCACTGGGCGGATTCAGCGCCTCGGCCGTCTAGCCGCCCGGCTGGCCCGCTGGCCCGCTGGCCCGCTGGCCCGCCGAAGGACCTTAGCCGCGCGGCACGTCGGGGCCGGTGGGCCAGCGCAGCAGCGCCGCTATGCTTTTGCCTCCCGGCAGGGCTCCTTCGGGGACCATGGTCACCCGCGCGTCGGTCAGCGCCGCTGCCCGGACCAGCGCCGCAGGGGCAGGCACCTTGGCCAGCAGGTCGCCATTGACGGCTTGCTCCCCCGCCGTAGCGATCCACGGTTCGGCCGTCAGGGCATGCACGTTGTGATCGGCGAGGGCGTCGTCGTTCATGAGCAGCGTGCCGACCTGCGCCTGCTGCAGGGCCCGGACGCACTCGCCCAGGCCCGCCGTCCACTCCGGATGGGCCTGCCCGGTTTGGTTGGCCAAGCGGTCGAGGATGGCTTTGCGCTGTTCCGTCCACACATGGGCCACCCGGGCGGCTATTTCGGCACGGAGCGCGTCCTTGTCCGCGCCGCCTGTGCGGGTGTGCGACTCGATGGTGACTTCGATCGCCCGGCTGGCTTCGGAAAGCTGGTCGACCACCAGTTCCCGGGCCCGTATATCGCCGGCCACAATCAGCAGCCGCGCCTTGCTGGCCTGCACCACGCGGTCGATCTCGGCGGCGATTTCATCGGCATTCTTGCGCCAGATTTCCTCGGTGCGGTGCTGATAGCGGCCCTGGGACCAGCCGCCGCCGGGAACCTTGGTCAGGTTCTCCCGCTCGCCCTCTACCGTCCTCGTTTCCACCACGCCGTTCCGGCGAGCGTACTGCAGATGGACCTCGCCGCCGTCCCGACCCACTTCGGCCACCACGTACGGGAAATCGTCGCCGCGGGCCTTCAACAGGGGCACCAGGTCCGGAATCGGGCCGGTGTGAACCACCTCCGGGCCGGACATTTCGCCCGGGAGCACCTCGTTGATTTCGGCCTCACCGCCGCGCACCAGGACGAAGCGGGAGACCGGAGACGGAACGCCGGTGGCCGGCGAAACGGCGTCGATCACGGCCTCGATGTCCGCTTTCGCGGCGCCCTGCTTCCCGAGCGATTCCCGCAGCCTGTCCGGCAGCACATCGCCTGCCCGCAGGGAGTCCACGGTCCCCGTGCTGGCGTCCACGTAGACCGTGATCCAGGGTCCCGGCTTCTTGTACAGCTCGGCGTACCTTTTGTTGGCTGCGTGGGTCGTGTTGACCTGCTCGGTCATGGTGATCACCTTCCCTGCTATTGGAACTGCGGGTTCTCTTGATCAGTAGACTCACGGTAGCACCGGACGTTTTGCCCTTGAAGGGGGGCCGGTCCTGTCCCGACCGGCCCGGCGAATCAGTGCGCCGGGCCGGTCAGCCGACGTTTGTCCGACCGGCCCGGGCGGACTTAGCTCCGCTGGTATTCCGCGTGTTGGCGGTGGGCCTCGGCCACTTGTTCGCGGATGATGTCCACGTCCTTGGCCTTGTTGCGGTACTTCGGATCCATTTGCACGATCTGGCGCTCTTCTTCCACCAGCAGCCGGTAAATGCGTTCACGTTCTGCCGGGTCAGCGGTGTAGGAGAGATCCATGTAGTTGACCGCGTGCCGGCGTGCGTTGTTGATGGCGTTCTGTGCCTTGCCGGCCTTGCTCAGCAGCGAGGCGACGACGGTGACCACAAGGATGCCGATGATGACGGTGAGCGAGAGTCCGGTGGTGATCTCGACCACGGGAACCGGGTTGCCGTCATTGACGAAGGGCAGGTTGTTCTCGTGCAGTGCGTGCAGGATCAGCTTCACGCCGATGAACGCCAGGATTGCTGCGAGGCCGTAGGACAGGTAGATCAGCCGGTCCAGCAGGCCGTCGATCAGGAAGTACAGCTGGCGCAGGCCCATCAGCGAGAAGGCCGTGGCGGTGAAGACGATGAAGACGTTTTGCGTCAGGCCGAAGATCGCGGGAATGGAGTCGAGGGCGAACAGAATGTCCGTGCCGCCGATGGCCACCATGACCAGCAGCATCGGCGTCATCGCCTTCTTGCCGTCCTTGACGGTGAACAGCTTGTCGCCGTCGTAGTAATCCGTGGTGTGGAAGAAGCGCTTGGCCAGCCGGATGATGAAGTTGTCCGCCTCGCCGCCGTCGTGTCCGGGCTTGAGCAGGTTGCCCGCCGTGATGATCAGGATCAGGCCGAAGGCGTAGAACACCCAGGCGAACGTGTTGATCAGCGCCGCGCCCAGGAAGATGAACCCGGTGCGGGCGATCAGCGAGAACACAATGCCGAACAGCAACACTTTCTGCTGGTCTTCGCGCGGCACCTTGAAACTGGCGATGATGATGAGGAAGACAAACAGGTTGTCCACCGACAGCGCCTTCTCGGTGATGTAGCCCGCGAAGTACTCGGAGCCCATGTCCACGCCGCCGTAAATCAGCACCAGGATCCCGAAGACGATGGCGATGCCCACGTACAAGGCGGACCAGATGGCCGCTTCCTTCAGCGAGGGCACGTGCGCCTTGCGGATGTGGAAGAAATAGTCGAAGGCGAGCAACGCGAGGATCACGGCGATCGTGATGCCCCAAATCAGGGGAGAAACGCTCATGGGTTTCCTTCCGTAAGCGGGTAGCGGTGAGCCCGCAAGTCTCTCCTCCGGCACGGCCGGCCACTGCAACCGGCCGGGCGTCGGCGCCCTACGTGTTGACGGCTGCAGCGCATCTGGATACTCCCTTACGCAACTGCCAGTCTAACGACGACGACGCTGCACGGCTAACCGGCCGCGGGCGAATCCGGGGCGGCTGGGACGGGAACGCCCCGCCGGAGGGGGTTGGACTCCTGCGGCCTATGCACCGCATTTCGGCTGTGACAGGCTGGGGGCCCGGGCCGCCGCCGTGATTGACCGGCGGCCGACAGCGCCGAAAGGAGCACCGCCATGTCCTATTACCTGGAGTACACCATTCCGGCCGCGCCGGACGGGGAAAGCTTCGAGTTCCCGGTCAGCGACGAGCACCGCGGCTATACGGTCCCGCTCAGCGAAACCGATGCGGAAATCGTCCGCACCGACCAGTTGCCTGCCCGCAGCGAGGTGTTCGGGGCCTCGCTGGCCGAGGCCAAGGAAGCGGCGGAGTCCATCCTGTCCAACAGCAAGGCGGACGCGGCGCAGCTCTACGACGATCCCGACGACTCGATGCAGCCCGGGGCGGGCACGCTGGTCGCCAGCTACACGGTCGGCGGCGGGTGGCAGGAAGCGGGATAGGTTGCGCCGGGGCTAATCCCGCAGCACCACGTCCGCGGCTTCCGTGGAGCGATCGGTGACCGTGGTGGGCGATTCCAGGTGGACGGCGCCGGAGGGCAGGATGCCGGCACCGCCGTAGCGTTCCATGACCCTCAGCTGCGCCACCACGTCTTCCCCGGCGTGGGCCGGCGGCAGTTCCTGCCAGAATCCGAACCCGCCGCACTCCAGCAGCGCGCTCCGACGGTACAGCACGCAGCCGCCGGCCCACGCGATCTTGTACAGCCGCCAGCCACCGTCCGGAATGCCCAACCCGGCGGCGATATGCGTCAGGTTTGCCGCGTTATGCAGCTGCCAGCGGCCGAACCGGTGGTCCTCGCGGCGGATGCGCTCGGGCCGCACCGGGCCGTCCCACAGTTCGAAGGGTTCCTGCTCCCCCGGCCGCACGTCGTCCAGGTAGGACATGCCCTGCACCGCTGCACCGATAAATCCGCAGCCCGCCTCCCGAATGGCCGCCGTCATCCGGACCAGCATGCCCGGTTCCAGCCACACGTCGTTGTCCAGGAACAGCACGAGTTCAGCCGTGGCAAGCCGGAGCAGGAAGTCGCGCTGCTCGGCCAGCCCGCGCCGGGGCAGATTCCGCTCCAGCCGGACCGGGCGCCCCTGGGCTTCCAGCACCCGGATCATCGCCCCGGCGGCCGGGTGCTCCCAGGCGGGGGCGCCGTCGGTCTGGTCGCTGACGATGACCGAGAACTCCGGGCCGTCCTGCGCCGCCAACCCGGCGAGCGTCACCGCCAGCTCCGCTTCCCGGCCATAGCTGGGCACCAACACGTCCAGCTCCGGCCCTGTTTCCGGTGGAGCGAGGGCCCAGCTGGCTGAACTCCTGCGGCTCACGCCGAATCAAGTCCCGAGGCCGGATTCGCTCCCGCGGCCGGGGCGGGACCTGTTTCCGCCGGGGGCGCCGAGCCGCGGATCCGGCGGACCACCGCCGTGGTGGAGTGGTCGGACACATAGTCCAGGATGCAGACCTCGCCGCCGCAGGCTTCTACCACCGCCGTTTCCTCGAGCATCTCCGGAGAGTAGTCCCCGCCCTTGGCGTAGATGTCGGGCCGGATCGCTTCGATCAGCGGGATGGGCGTGTCCGTGTCGAACACTGTCACGTAGTCCACGCAGCTGAGCGCGGCGATGATGCCGGCCCGGTCGGCGGCCGGGTTGATCGGCCGGTCCGGCCCCTTCAGCCGCCGGGCAGATGCGTCGCTGTTCAGCGCCACGACCAACACGTCGCCCAGTTGCTTGGCTTGGTTCAGGTAGCGGGTGTGGCCGCGGTGCAACACGTCGAAACACCCGTTCGTCAGCACAATGCGCTTGCCCGAGGCCCGCTCGGCGGCGATCGCCTGCCCGAGCGCCTCCGCATCCAGGGCCGCATCGGAGAAGGTGCCCAGGTGCGAGGCGAGGTCGGTGGTGCTGCAGACCGACGTGCCGCGCCGGCGCACCACGACGTCCGCGGCGGCCTGGGCCAGGTCCAGGCTGGTGCTCAGCTGCAGCCCCGCGGCCCGCGCCAGGGTCAGGCAGGCCACGTAGGTGTCGCCGGCGCCCGAAGCCTGCTTCTCGGTGACCGGGGTGGCCCACGTGCGGTGGGTCCCGCCGTCGGGCGTGAGCAGGAAGGAGCCGTCCTTGTCGAGGGTGACGACGGCGGCGCCCGCCCCGGTCGCCTCCAGCAGTTCCCCGGCGTGATCGGCTATGGCGGCCGCCCGGTCCGTGTCGGGATCCAGCGTCACGCCCAGCAGCGCGGCAGCTTCGGCGGCATTCGGCGTGACCAGGTCCGGCGCAACCTCCGACCAGGGCCGCGGGTCGTGGGCGTCGACCACCAACAGCCGGCCGCCGCGGTGACGGGCCAGCACGCTGCGCACGGCACCGCCCAACGCGCCGGAACCGTAGTCGCAGACCACCACGGCGTCGCTGCCGGCGAGCGCGTCCGGAACTGCTGCGGCCAGCCGCTCCTGCGCCGCTTCCGGCACCCGCTCCGTGCGCTCGTCCAGCCGCAGCATGATCTGGTCGCCGCCGATGATGCGGTACTTGGTGGTGGTCAGGACGTCTTCGTGTTCCACCAGCCCCGAAATGTCCACCCCCGCGCCCTGCAGGAGGGCAGCGAGCCGTCGCCCGGCGTCGTCCCCACCGACCAGGCCGAGAATGCGCACCCGGGCGCCGAGTGCGGCGAGGTTCATGGCCGTGTTGGCGGCGCCGCCCGGCGCGTACTCCCGCCTGGTCATGTCCACTACCGGGGCCGGGGCTTCCCGGCAGAACCGTTCGATCCGGCCGCTGAACCAGCCGTCCAGCATCACGTCTCCGACCACGGTGACCCGCGGGGCGGCCTCCGCCAGCCGTGACGGCAGCCAGCCGGCCAGCCCGGAAACGTCCGACAGGGGCGTGCTCATGGCCGCACCCCGCCGGGCAGGCCCACGTGGACCACCTTCACCGCACAGAACTCGTCCAGCAGTTCGGGGCCGTAGCCGAAGCCGTCGCCGCTGTCCCGGCGGGGCTGGGCGGAGCCGCCCGGGGCGCCCCCGAAGACGGCGTTGACCTTGACCGTGCCCACCTGGAGCGCGGCAACGGCCCGGTGCGCATGCTCCAGGTCCGCGGTCAGCACCGTGGCGGCCAGGCCGTACCGGCCCTCCGCCGCCAACTGAAGCCCGTCGTCGAAGCTGTCCACCACCCGGACCGGCGCCACCGGGCCGAAGGTCTCCTCCTGCATCACGGTCATGCGGTCCGTGCAGTCCAGCAGCACGGTGGCCGGGTAGTGGGCGCCCGGCCCCTCT
This sequence comes from Arthrobacter sp. Y3223166, assembly GCF_059090935.1. Lineage (NCBI taxonomy): Bacteria > Bacillati > Actinomycetota > Actinomycetes > Micrococcales > Micrococcaceae > Arthrobacter > Arthrobacter sp. Y3223166. Next base: position 18,398 of record NZ_JBNHGE010000041.1, read on the forward strand.
GGCACCGAGCCGCCCTCTGCGGCCGTCGCCCCGAGCGCGAGCGCCTCGGCCACCTGGGCGTTGACGCTGTCCCGGAGCCTGCGGTCCACCAGCGGCGCCATCGCCCCGCCGTCGTTGCGTTTGCGGGCCTCGGCGGCGAGCGCCTCACAGAACGGGCCCGCGACGTCGCGGTGCACGTAGATGCGCTCCACCGAGGTGCAGATCTGGCCACTGTTGGCGAACGCCCCGATGGCCGCCTGCTCCGCCGCCCATGCCGGATCCACGCCGGCGTCGACGATCAGCGGATCGTTTCCGCCGTTCTCGCGGATGACATGGGCGCCGGTGAGCGCCGCGGCCCGGGCAATCCTGGCGCCGGTGAGGCTCGATCCGACGTGCGCGATCACGTCAACATCCGGGTGGCCGGCCAGCGCCGCCCCGACCGCCGGGCCGCCGGTCAGCGTGGTCATGACCTGCGGCGGCAGCACCTCCGAGAGAATCCGGCCGAGCAGCTCACCCAGATGCGGGCAGCGTTCGCTTGGCTTGTGCAACACCGCGTTTCCCGTCGCCAGCGCGGCACCCAGCAGCCCGGCGGCCACCGCCACCGGATCGTTCCAAGGCGTGAGCACTACGGCCAGGCCCCGTGGTTCGTTCACGGTGTAGTCGGCGGCAAGCGAACCGCCGCGCAGGCTTCGGCCGCGGTGCACCGGGCCCAGCTGGGCGTACTGGCGCAGGGTTCCGGCCCCGGCAAGCACGCCCTCCAGGGCTTCATGTTCCGGCCGGCCGGTCTCCCGCGCGTTCATCGCGGCCAGCTCCTGCGAGTGCTCCTGCAAGGCTGCCGCGGCCGCTTCCAGCAGTTCGCCGCGGGCGGCAGCGTCGGTGGCTGCCCAGCCTGGTTGGGCCGCCTTGGCAGCGGCGACGGCCGCCCGCACCTCGTCGGAGCTTGTTTCCTCCAGCACGCCCACCAGGCTGCCGTCCCGCGGGTCGTGCACCTCCAGTAAGGCAAGGTCCCGGGCGGTATCGGAATCGGTGGTCATATTGCTCCTCCCCTCCAAGGCGGCCTGGGCCTGCCCATTGGTGTCTGGCCAAAGTCCACTGTCACGCGGCGGCGGTGCAGTGCCCATCGCGGCACGCAACACCGGCAACAATGCGTGGTACTGGTTCCCTACCCCCCATCGCGCGGTTTCAGACACGCCGCCGGTTTCAGACACGCTGCCGGTTTCAGGACGCCCGGTGCGGGCGGTTCCTGCGGGCCGGTTCCTGCCTCCGGTCCCGGTTCCGGCTCTGGCCAGCGGCTCGAATGCACCTTAGGGTGAAGTTCACGAGGGGCCCGCGGGGGCGGGCCCAGGGGGTTGCGGCAGGCACGGCACCCGCGCGCCGGGTGGCTGCGCCGCAGGCGGAACGTTAATCCAGGAGGTGGAGATGGCTGGTTCTCCCACAGGCGGCGCCGCTTTCGGTGGCCAGAGGCTCAGTACCGAGGCCCGGCATGGCCGGGGCATTGGGCCGGTGTTGGAGCCCTTCGAGGGGGTGCGGAAGATTGCGGTGCTCCGGGGCGGAGGGCTGGGCGACGTGCTTTTTTCGGTTCCGGCACTCGAGTCGCTGGCTGCCGCCTATCCCGAGGCCAGCGTGACCCTGCTGGGCACGGCGGCCCATGCCGCCCTGTTCCGCGGCCGGCCGGGCCCGGTGCACCGGGTGGAACCGCTGCCGTTCGCGCACGGGGTTCGCCCGGGGCCGGAGGATCCGCAGGCCATCGCCCGGTTCCACCAGCGGATGCGCGGCGAGCAGTTCGACCTGGCCGTGCAGCTGCACGGCGGCGGCCGGAACTCGAACCCGTTCCTGCTGGAACTGGGCGCACGGCACACGGTGGGCACCCGGACCCCGGACGCGGCCGCGCTCGAGCGGACCATCCCCTACCTGTACTACCAGCACGAGGTGTTGCGCGCGCTGGAGGTGGTGGGCCTGGCCGGCGCGGCTCCGGCCGCGCTGCAGCCGGAACTGCAGCCCCTGGCCGATGAAGAGGCATTGCTGGCCGGGCTCCTCGAGGAAGGCCGGCCGTCGCTGGTGACCATCCACCCGGGCGCCACGGACCCGCGGCGGCGGTGGCCGGCGTCGGAGTTCGCCCAGGTGGCCGCATGGGCGGCCGACGACGGATGCCAGGTCCTGGTGGTAGGCGATCAGTCCGACGTGGCGCTGGCCGAGGAGGTTGTGGGCCTGGCCCGCGGGGCGTCCGGTGCCGGCGGCGGGGGCAGCATCGAGTCCGTGGCCGGCCGGCTGGAACTGGATGAACTGTCCGCCGTGCTGCGTGCCAGTGACGTGATGGTCGGCAACGACAGCGGGCCGCGGCACCTGGCGCAGGCGGTGGGAACGCCCACGGTGGGCATCTACTGGGCCGGCAACATGATCATGGCCGGGGCGTTGGGCCGGACCCTGCACCGGATCCACATGTCCTGGATGACGCAGTGTCCGGCCTGCGGCTCCGACCTGACCCAGGTGGGCTGGACCGCCGGACGCTGCAGCCACGAATTCTCCCTGACGGACCAGGTCCGCGCAGAGGATGTCTACGCGGACCTGCGCGAGCTTAGGGCCACGAGTCTTCTTCTTCGTGGCAAATGACCATCTCGCGCACCTCGCAGCCCTTCGGCTGTGACAGCGCGAAGATGATGGCATCGGCCACCCGCTCGGGATCGTTGAGCCGGGAGTCGTCCTGCGGCTTGTACTGTTCGGTCCGGTCGTCGAAGAACCTGGTCTTCATGCCGGCCGGAATCATGGTGGTCACTCCGACCTGACCGCGGGTTTCGGCCGCCAGCGCCCGGCTGAAGCCGACCACGCCGAACTTGGAGGCGCAGTAGGCGGTGGCGTCGGAGACGGCCTTGATCCCCAGCGACGAGGCGACCGTGATGACCCGCCCGTGGGAGGACATCAGGTGCGGCAGGGCCGCGCGCACCACGGAGACGGTGCCCATCAGGTTGACCCCGATGACCTTCTCCCATTCCTCGGCCGGCACGTCTTCCAGGCGCCCGCAGCGGTCGATCCCGGCCGCCGTCACGACGGCGTCCAGCCCGCCGAGGGTGTCGGCGCCCTGCTGCACGGCCGCCTCGACGGCGGCCCGGTCGGCGACGTCCACCTCGATGCTCTTGGCCCGACCCACCCGGCTGACGTCACGGTCCAGCACGACCGGCGTGCCGCCGGCGGCGAGGACCGCCTCCACGACGGCGGCTCCCAGGCCGGAGCCTCCGCCGGTGACCAGGACGCGGCCGGGGTTCGTTGGGGCAATGCTCATGGTTTCCTCCTCAGGTTCGGGATTCTTCAGTTCAGGGCGCGCCGGATCTGCGGAGCAGTCCGGCGTGTCAGCCGACCTTGGCCAGGGCGGCGGCCAGGCCGGTGGTGGAACGCGCCGGGTAGTAGGGCACGGTGACGGTTTGCCCGCCCCAGGATTGCAGCAGGCGTGCTTCCGGCAGCTGGTCCGCGGTGTAGTCCCCGCCCTTGACCCAGATGTCCGGCCGCAGCCTTTCCAGCGCTGCTTCGGGGGTGGCTTCGTCGAAGACCAGCACCGCATCCACGCACTCAAGCGCCAGCAGCAGTTCGGTGCGGTCCTCCTGGTTCATGATCGGACGCTCTTCGCCTTTGAGGCGGCGGACCGAATCGTCCGAGTTGAGGCAGACGATCAGGCAGTCGCCCAGCTTCCGGGCGGCGGCCAGGGTTCTGGCGTGCCCGGCGTGCAGCAAGTCGAAGCAGCCTCCGGTGGCTACCACCGTGCCGCCGGCTTCGCGGGTCTGCGCCGCGACCCGCATGGCGTCTACCCCCGGACCGCGCAGCTGGACCGGGGCCGTTTCCCGACGAAGCGATGCCACCCCGCCTGCGGCGAGGAAGGCTGCCGCCTGCCCGACGGCCTCTTCCACCGCCTCGGCCAGCGGCCGTCCGAAGGCCAGCGCCACCGCCAGGGAGGCGGCAAACCGGTCCCCCGCGCCGCAGGTGTCGGCCGGGTCGAGCGTGGGGGCTGGTACAGCCTGCGGCAGGCCGCCGTCGGCTTGGATCAGGGCCCCTTCCCCGCCCAGCGTGACGACGACGGCGCGGCTGTTCCAGCGTGTACGCAGTTCCGCCGCAGCCAGCGCAGCCTCCCGGGTCCCGCTGTCCCGCAATCCGGCGATCCGCAGGGCTTCGGGCAGGTTGGGCGTCGCCGCGGCCACGCCCTCGACCGGGACCGGGCCGGCCGGGTGCGGATCCCATACCACGGGGATCCGGTGCACGAGCGAGGCCAGGGCGTCGCGCAGCCCGGGTGCGGCCGCCAGGCCGCGGCCGTAGTCCGCCACGATGATGGCGTCGGCCGTTTCGAGCGCGTCGAGCATGTCCGGTGTCGGTACCGGCACCGGCGCCGGGGCGCAGCCTTCGTCGACCCTGACCACCGACTGCCCGCCGGCACGGATCCGGGTTTTCACCGGCGTGGGGGCGCCGGATGGCCCGGCGACCACGCGGACGCCGTCCAGGGTGTCGCGCAGCCGGGAGGAAGCGCCGTCGTCGGACAGTGCCGTGACCAGGAGGACGTCCCGGCCGTCGCGGGCCAGCATCCGTGCCACCAGCCCGGCTCCTCCGGCGCGGTAGGTTGTTTCGGCCGCGTCAACCACCGGCACCGGTCCGTCCGGGCTCAGCCGGGTTGCCGCACCCTCCACGTCCGCGTCCAGCAGTACGTCTCCCACCACCACGATCCTCATGGCCGGCCTCCCTGCCCGCGTCCGCCCGCGGCGCCTCCCTCGAGGCGCGCCACCTCGGCGTCGAACGCCCGGCAGAGGGCATGCAGCGCCATCAGGTGCCCCTCCTGCACATTGGCCGGCAGCGCCTCCACTGCCACATAGTCGTCGCACAACTCGGTCAGCGGATTCGGCGCCTGGCCGGTCAGCGCCCAGCAGGTCACGCCGATGCTTCGGGCAGCTTCGGCCGCGCGCAGCAGGTTCCCGCTCTTGCCGCTGGTGGTCAGCAGGAGCAGCACGTCGCCAGCCCGCCCGTGGCCCAGCACCTGCCGGGCAAACAGCTGGTCGAAGCCGTAGTCATTCGAGATGGCCGTGACCGCCGAGGTTTCCGCGTGCAGCGAGATGGCGGAGAACGCCCGGCGTTCGCCGTCGAAACGGCCCACCAGTTCGGCGGTGAGGTGCTGGGCTTCCGCCGCGGAGCCGCCGTTGCCGACCGCCAGCAGGCGCGCGCCGCCCGTCAGCCGCCGGGCCAGCTCCGTCCCCCAACCGGCCAGCTGGCCGGCCTGGGCGCGCAGCGACTCCACCGCCGGTGCCACCGCCTGCAGGTGCGCCAGGACCGCGTCCACCGCTTGGGTCCCG
>NZ_JBNHGE010000042.1:0-23150 GCF_059090935.1 Arthrobacter sp. Y3223166
TGGCGGGCCGGCCGGGCACCCTCCCCGGGCCCGGCCGGCCCGCACGTTCTACGGAATCTGGCGTTCCTGCCAGACCTCGGGATAGCCGGGCAGGTCTTCCCCGCCGAACTTCGCGTAGTGGCCGTCCGGCATGCCGTCGTTGCGTTTCAGCCAGTCGTCCAGCTCGTCGGCAGGGATCGGAACCTGCGGCAGCACCCACTCGGCCGGGATTTCCTCGCCGGCGAAGATCTTCTGCACGGCCAGCAGCGGCGTGCGCCACTGGAAGTTGGAGTAGACCGGAGCCAGCGCGTCGATGCCGGTGTCCTTCCATTTGCGCAGGAAGCTCAGCTCATCTTCGCCGGTCATGACCGGCAGGTCCTTGCCGGCGTCCTCGAACGCTTCGATCGCCGCGACCGCGCCGTCGCCGGCGTCCATCCAGACACCCTGGACATCGCCGGTGGCGAGCTCGTCGGAGATGATCTTCTTGATCTCGGTCGGGTCGGCGCCGGTGAAGTAGTCGGTGGCTTCGATGCCGTTCTCCTTGAAGATCTTCTCCGCCGCCGCCCAGCGCTGTTCCAGCACATCCACGCCGGGCAGGATGCGCAGCGCCACCACCTTGTCGCCTTCCTGCAGCCGTTCGGAGAGGAAGTTGGCGGTGTCGATGCCCCAGGCGAAACCGCCGATCGGGTGGATGAACGTGGTGGCGCAGTCGGTCTCCACACCGCGGTCGAACACCACCACGGGCTTGCCCGTGTCGCAGGCCCGCTCCACCGCAGGCGTCAGCGCCGCGGTGGCGTTCGGCGAGATGACAAACGCGTCGCATTCGCCTTCGCTGATGAAGTAGTCGATGTCGGCAATTTGCGTGTTCGAGTCGTCCTGCGCGTCCCGGGTCTCCATTTCGGAGATGACCCCCTCGTCCTGCAACACCTTCAACTGCTGGTTCATGGTGATCCAGCCAGTCTGCCGCCACGGGTTGGAGATCGACGCGTTGGCGAAGCAGACCTTCTTGGCGCCCTCGGAGGCGAACTTCTTGGTGTCGGTCATCTCGCCATCGATGTACTGAAGCCACGGCTGCTCCGGGTCGCCCTCGAATTCGGCGGTCCGCTGTTCGAACTGCTCGTCGTAGACGGCCTGGTCGAACCATTCCGTGGAGGCCTCCGCACTTTCCGCCGGTGACGGGCTGGCCGCGCCGCCGGGGCCGCCGGTCTCCTCGGTGATCGACGGATCGGTGGTACAGCCGGTCATGGCCATTAACGACGCGGCCGCTGTGAGCGCGACCGCGGTACTTAGACGTTTCCTCGTCATGTCAGTTCCCTCCCTTGTCGGTGCCCTCAGCGGGCTCTGGTGCCGCGATGATGTGTTGTTCGGACTGCGCGGCCGCAGAGCCCCCGCGCCGCTTGCGCTGCCACGACTGCGCGGCGGCAGCAACAGCGACGATGATGATGGCGCCCTGCACGGTGTCCCGCCAGGTGGATGCCACGCCCAGGAAATTCAGCAGCGTAAACAGCAACTCCAGGGCGAACGCTCCCGCCGCGGCAGAGAGCACCCAGCCGCGGCCGCCACCGAGCACCACCCCACCCAGTACGACGGCGGTGATCGCCGTGAACTCGTAGCCTTGGCCCACCGACGGATGGACCCCGGCATACCCGACCAGCAGGATCCCCGACACGGTGGCGGCCAGCGACGACAGCATGAAGGCCCGCGTGCGCACCCACCAGACCCGGGCGCCGGTTAGGGCTGCGGCCACGTCGTTGTCGCCGACGGCGACCAGCGTGCGCCCGTAGGGCCGGCGCATCATCCAGACGGCGAGCACGGCGACGGCAGCCAGGATGATGACCGGGTAGGGGATGACCTCCAGCACCGGCACGTTTTCGATGCCGCCACGGCCTATCTGCCGGAAGCTGTCCGCCGGGTTGCCCTGGGCGGCGCCGCCGGTCCAGTTGAGCACCAGGCCCAGCAGCGCCAGCATCATGCCCAGGGTGACAATGAAGCTGGGGACCTTGAGCAGGGTGGTGATCAGCCCGTTGATCAGCCCGATGACCGCCCCGAGGACGAACATCAGCGCCAGCACGGGGATGACCTTGGCGTCGTCCTGGCCGATCAGGTTGCCGGCCACGATCACCTGCATGGTCACTACCGATCCCATGGACAGGTCGAACTCGCCGGAAACGATCACGAAGTACTGCCCGATGGCGGCGATCGCAATCGGGGCGGTCCGGCCTATGAAGCGAATGAAGGACCCGGGCTCGCCGAACGACGGGTTCAGGACGATGATGGCCACCAGCAGCGCGGCCAGGAGCACGAAGATGCCGCCGCCGGGAGTCCGCAGGCTGCGCAGGAAGCGCTGGCCGCGTCCGGCCCGGTTCTGCTGCAGCACCCTGCCGCCGGCCTCCGAATCCAGAACCGTGCTCATGCCTGCACCTCCTGCTGTTGGGCGCCGTGCCCGTAGCGCGGAGGCCGGGCGACGATGGTGCGGCGGGCATAGACGGCGACGGCGACCACGATCACCACGCCGCGGACCACGTCCTTCAGGAACGGGTTGACCTGGAGCACGGACATAATGTTGTCCAGCATCGCGAAGATCAGGACGCCGCCCAGGGTGCCGGCGACGGATCCCTTGCCGCCGGCCAGCAGCGTCCCGCCCAGGACGACGGCGGCGATCGAGAGCAGGTCGTAGCCGCCCTGCGAGCCCACGGTGGGGCTGCCGACGCCCAGCCGGCTGGCCAGCAGCAGCCCGGCCATGCCGGAGAGGGTGGAGCAGATGACGTGGGCGGTAATCACGGCGCCCGGGACGCGGATGCCGGACATCCGGGCCACGTTGCTGTCGCCGCCGACGGCATAGATGTGGTGCCCCATGCGGGTGCGGTGCAGCATCAGCAGCACGAGGGCGGCGCAGGCGAGCATGATGAGGGTGGAGATCGGCACCGGCCCTATCCCGGTGGCGCCGATCAGCCGGAAGGAGAACGGGGTCTGGCCGAAACTGCCCTTGTAGTTGGTGCCGAGGTAGCCGCTGATCACCAGGCCCATGCCGAGCGTGGCGATGAACCCGTGCACCTTGAGGCCGGCAACAATCAGTCCGTTGACCAGACCGATGACGGCGGAGACACCCAGTGCCAGCAGCACGGCGGCCGGCACGTTTTCGCTCCGGTTGGCCATCACCCCGGCCGCTATCAGGCTGGCCAGGCTGGTCACGTAGGGCACCGAGAGGTCCAGGCTGCCGACCAGGATCACCAGCGTCTGGCCGATGGCGATGAAGCCCAGCACGCTCGTACCGGTCAGGATGGCGGAGATGTTGCCCGGGCTGAAGAAGTTTCGGCCGGCGGTGGCCACCAGGATGCTGCCGGCGATCAGGGTCAGCAGGGCCACCAGGTACACGATCTGGGTGGAGGTCAGCCGCGCGAAGAATCCGCCGCCGGCCCCTGCCCGCCGGGCGGGGACCGGGGTTTGCGTGGTCGTCATGGTGTCCCTCCCGTGGTGCCGCGGTCCTCCGCCACATGTGACCCGCCGCCGTGTCCTGCGTCCCCTAGGCGGGCACCGCCGTGCCCCGCGTCCCCACTGCGCCCCGCGTCACCAACGCGGCCAGCGTCCCCGAGGCGGGCATCGCCGTCGTGCCCTTTGTCCCGAACGCGCCCCGCGTCCGCGAGGCGGGCGCCGTCGTCGTGCCCCTCGTCCCCAAGGTGGGCACCGCCGTCGTGCCCCGCCACCGCGAGGCGATCGCCTCCGTCGTAGTCCGGAGCCGGCGGCGTGCCATCGGAGGCCGTCCCCGGTACGCGCGCGCCGGTGGCCAGCCGCAGGATTTCCTCCTCGGTGGCGCCGGCCGGCAGTTCGCCGGCGATCTGCCCGTCGCGCATCACCAGGATCCGGTCGGACATCCCGATCACCTCGGGCAGTTCGCTGGAAACCATCAGGACGCCCTTCCCCTCGGCCGCCAGCTGGCGCATCAGCCGGTACACCGCGACCTTGGCCCCGACGTCGATGCCCCGGGTCGGTTCGTCCAGCAGCACCACGCCCGGGGACACCGCCAGCCACTTGGCCAGCACGATCTTTTGCTGGTTCCCGCCGGAGAGGTACTGCACCTCCTGGTCCAGGTCCCGCGCGACGACTTCCAGCGCGCTGAACGAGCCGGCGACGGCGCGGCGTACGGTCGCGGTGCGCTTGGGGAACACGGCGCGGACCACGCCCAGCGCATTGTCCAGCAAGGACTGGTTCAGGCTCAGGCCCTGCGCCTTGCGGTCCTCGGTGATCAGCGCGATGCCGTGCCGCACCGCCTGGCGGGGAGAATGCGGACGGACCGGACGGCCCGCCAGCTGCATGCTGCCGCGGTTGAACGGCGCGGCGCCGAAGATCGCCTGCAACAGTTCGGTGCGGCCGGACCCCTGCAGGCCGGCGACGCCGACGATCTCGCCGGGCATCAGGCGCAGGCTGATGCCGTCCAGCTGGTCGTTGCCGGCGCCGGCGAGTGCGAGCAGCGGGGCGTTGCGGTCGGTGCTCTGTGCCGCGGGCGCGGGCGGGAGCTTGTCCGGGAAGTACGCGGAGATGGGGCGGCCGACCATCATCCGGACCAGCGAGGCATCATCGAGTTCGGTGGCCGGTTTGGTACCCACGACCCGCCCGTCTTTGAGCACGGTGATGGTTTGGCAGAGGTCGAAGACCTCGCGCAGCCGGTGCGAGACGTAGAGGATGCCGGTGCCGCGTTCGGCCAGTCTCCCCACGATCCCGTACAACAGGGACACTTCCGGCCCGGACAACGCGGCGGTCGGCTCGTCCATGGAGATGATCCGGGCCTCGTAGCTGACGGCCTTGGCGATCTCGACGATCTGCTGCTCGGCCACGGAGAGCGATCGGACCAGCGCCGTGGGCCGGATGGAGCCGATGCCCAGCGACTCCAGCAGTTCCGCGGTGGCGGCGTTCATCTTGGCCCGGTTGACCAGCAGGCCCTTGCGGGGCTCGCGGCCCAGGTAGATGTTCTCCGCCACCGTGCGGTCCGGCAGCAGGTTGAATTCCTGGAAGACGGTGGACAGCCCGGCTTCGTGTGCCTGGGTGGGATGGCTGAACTGGACGCTTTCGCCGTCCAACAGCACAGTTCCCGAGTCCCGCTGGTACACGCCCGCCAAGATCTTCATCAGCGTCGACTTTCCTGCGCCGTTCTCCCCAACGACGCCGTGGACCTCGCCGGCGTGCAGCGTCAGTGACGCGTCCTGCAGCACGGGATTGCCGAAGAAGCTCTTGGTCAGGCCGCGGACCTCGAGAACGGGTTTCCCCCGTCCGGCGCCGCTGTCGGCCACAGTGTTGCTCGTCTGCTCCACCCACTCACTGTGGCACGCGTCACATAGTTTTGTCGAGGGTCAGGCAAAAGTTGTTTGGCCATGAATTGTTAGTTTCGGTAGAGACAAACAGAAGTGGTGCGTGCTGTACTGAAAGCGTGTTGAAGTCCGATGTCGCCCCGCCGCAGCGCCTGGCCGCCCAGCCGGCTGCCGGAGCAAGCGAGGTATTCCAGCTGCTGCGCGACGGCCAGCCGCGCACCCGGGCGGAGCTGGCGCAGTTGACCGGCTTGGCGCGGTCCACGGTGACCGCCCGGGTGGATTCGTTGATGCGGCTGGGGCTGATTGCCCCCATTGGGGGAGCGACCTCGACCGGCGGAAGGCCGCCGTCGTTGTTTGCGCTCAACCCGGCCGCCCGCCTGGTGGTCGGCGCAGACCTCGGCGCCACGCACGCCAGGGTCGTCGTGGCCGACCTCTCCGGCGACGTCCTGGCCGAGGAGCGCGCCGAGCTGAGCATCGCCAGCGGCCCGGACATCGTGCTGGGTTGGCTGACCGACGCCGTGGCGCGGCTGCTGAAGGACGCGGGGCGGGGCGCGGCGGACCTGGGCGCGTTCGGCATCGGGCTGCCCGGACCGGTCGAACATGACACGGGGCGGCCGATCAATCCGCCGATCATGCCCGGCTGGGACCGGGTGGACGTCCCGGCGCTGGTGCAGCAGCATTTCGACGTGCCGGTGCTGGTGGACAACGACGTCAACATCATGGCGCTGGGCGAGCAGGCGATGGCCTGGCCCGACACCGCCGACCTGATGCTGATCAAGGTGGCCACGGGGATCGGGGCCGGCATCATTTCCTCGGGGCAGCTGCAACGCGGCGCCCAGGGTACCGCCGGGGACTTGGGGCATGTGCGGGTGCCCCGGGGCGACGACGTGGTGTGCCGGTGCGGGAACACCGGCTGCCTGGAGGCGCTCGCCGGCGGGCCCGCCCTCGCGGCCGTGCTTGCGGTCGGGGGAAAGAAGGCCGAAAGCAGCCAGGACGTGATCGAACTGGTCCGCTCCGGCGACCCGCAGGCGATCCAGGCGGTGCGCCAGGCCGGCCGGGACATCGGCGACGTGCTGGCCACCTGCGTGAACCTGATCAACCCATCGGTCATCGTGATCGGCGGGCGGCTGGCGCAGGCGGGCGAGCACCTGTTGGCCGGGATTCGGGAAGTGGTTTACCGGCGCTCGCTGCCGCTGGCGACCGAGCATCTGCGGATCGCCCCGTCCGTAGCCGGGCAGCGCGCCGGCGTGCTGGGAGCGGTGGCGCTGGCGATCGGGCACGTGCTCTCGCCCGAAGCGATCGAAGCGGCCGCGTCGGCTTGACTGCGAAGTTATCGCTTCGTAATGGAGCGGGCGTCCCGTCGGTATGCTTCCGCGGCTAGCGTGGGACGAACGTACTCGGGAGAGGCAGGGCGTCATGCGCAGATTGGCCACGCTGGCAGCCGGCGCCGTCGTCCTCCTGGCGCTCGCCGGTTGCGCCGGGGCGACGTCCGGGATCGGCGCGCTGCAGGTCCCGGCCGGCCCGGACGACAAGCTGGTGGGCGGAGCCGAGGTCCTGCGCGTGGCACCAGGCAGCGTCCGGTCCTTGGCGGAAACGAGCGACTTCGCCTTCTATGCCGCAGTCCCGGACAACCCGGCCGACCACGGCGTGTGCGTGATCATCGTGGAGGTGGGAGCCTCCGGGGCATCCAGCGGTTGCGGCGGTACTGGGCGCGAGCCGGTCGAACTCGGCACGTCCGGGGTGTGGGCCAAGCTGGTCCAGGATCACTACGACGCGGGCAAGGACCTGGCCGAGGGCTGGGAGCAGCTGCACCCGAACCTGCTGGTCCGCGGGCTCTGACTGGCACAGGGCGGTCCGGCGGCGTCCGGCGGCGCCTGACGGTGTCGGATCTGGGGGTCGGCGGCGTCCCGCGGCGCCCGGTTTGAGGGCTCCGGTGGGGCCGCGAGGCCTGTCATGGATTCCCGGTGCGGCGGGGGCAACCCCATAGACTAAGAGCCATGACCCAGACTCCCGTGGCCGATCCAGCGGCCGACCGCGCCCGCCTGCTCGAACTGATTAAGGAACTGGCCGTAGTGCGCGGCAGGGTCACCCTCTCCAGCGGCGCCGAAGCCGACTACTACATCGACCTGCGGCGGGTCACCCTGCACCATGAAGCGTCCCGGCTGGTCGGCAGGGTCATGCTGGCTATGCTCGACGAGGCCGGCATCGAATTCCAGGCAGCCGGCGGCCTGACCATGGGGGCCGATCCGGTGGGGACGGCGCTGATGCACGCGGCCGGAGACGACGGACGAGCCGTCGACGCGTTTGTGGTGCGCAAGGCGCAGAAGTCCTACGGCATGGGCCGCCAGGTGGAGGGTCCGGAGGTGAAGGATCGCCCCGTCGTCGTGCTGGAGGATACCTCCACGACCGGCGGATCCGCGCTGACCGCGGTCGAAGGCGTGCGCCAGGCCGGCGGGCAGGTTCAGGCCGTGGCAGTCATTGTGGACCGCGACACCGGAGCGAAGGAACGCATCGAGGCCGAAGCCGGCGTGCCCTATTTCTTCGCTTTCGGCAAGGACGAACTGGAGCTGGACTAGCCGCCGGTGGCCGGCCAGCTCGAATGATGGATCTCCGCAGGAACCACGCCTTCCGCCAGCTGCGCCTGGCCAGCAACCTGCACCGGGTTTCGCGCCGCTCGTTCCTGATCGGTGCCGCTTTCGGGCTGGGCACCGCCGCCGACCTGGCGGCCACCCGGGCCATCCAGGAGATGCGCAACGAAGCGCAGATCCTCACGCTGGACGACGAACGCGCGGACCGGCGCTTCCCCCGCAGCAGCTGGGTGCTCTTCCCCGGGTACAAGACCAGCTGGGAAGAGGGGCTGTGGATCTTGAACTCGTTGCGCGGCGGGCTGGTGGACCGCGGCCGGCTGGCGGTGGCGGGTTATTCGAACCGCGGCCTGGACCTGGCCGAATTGACCGAGGTGCTGCAGAAGCACATTCAGGACAACGACCTGCAGCGGCTCTACTTCTACGGGCACAGCTTCGGCGGCATGGTGGCCGTGGAAATGACCGCGCGGCTGCGCGCCAAGGGCTTCCCGGTGGAACTGATCCTGATGGATTCGTCCCCGTACAGCCGCTTCGACGTGCTGGACAAGACCATGTTCGAAGGCGTGGTCTTCCTCTACGAGGCCGGCTACCGGGTGCCCAGCTACTTGCGGGGCGGGTACGAGCTGGGCGAGCGCATTGTGCACAAGGACGAGCGCACCTGGCGGCAGATCGTCGAGCAGACCATGGAGCAGCTGTCGCCGCTGGCCGTGTCCAGCACGCTGATCCAGTCCCAGTCCTCGTACATCTATCACTTCGACGCGTATCGCTTCCGCCACAGCATCGGCGACACCCGCATCGCCTGGATGGGCAACCCCGGGGACCAGACGGTCAACTACGCAACGGCGCGGCGCAGCTGGCTGGTGAACTATGAGGCGAACTTCCTCACCAACAACCTGGTCACCGAAGGCGCCCGGCCGGCCCACGCCAGCCCGCAGTGGAATTCAGCGATCTACGTGCCGATCGTCCAGCAGGTGGCGGACGAATTCTTCCCGCTGCCGGTGGTCGGCGGGCGCAAAACCTACTACTAGTAAGGGGGCCGGCGGCAGGTTACTTCCGCTGCGCGCGACGGGAAGCGGAGCGGCAGGCACGCGAAAGGGAGCGGGGCCGCCCACGCAGCTCCGCTCCCTTTCGCTGTTTACCCCGTGCGGCGGCCAGACCATCGAGCCGTCCGGCCGCGCTCCGTCGCGCTACTTGGCGTGCGCCGGCGGCCATCGCGCCGGCCGTCGCCCTACTTGGCGGCGGCTTCCTGGGCGAGCTTCCGGCCAAACTCGATCAGCTTGTCCCGAGTGCTTTCTTCCTGGCCCAGGATCTGCTGAAGCAGCTCCACGACTTCGGTCTGGCCCTGGGCCTCCGCCGAGGTGATCAGCGTGGTGTAGCAGGCGACCTCATGATGTTCCGTGTCCAGCGCCCCGGCCACGATGACCATGTCCACCAGGCTGGGATCCACCTTGTCCAAGGCGGCCTGCGCTTCCTCGGCCAAACCCTTGCTCACCGGGGAGCGCTGCTCCTTGGCCTCCAATCCCAGGACCTTGAAGCATTTTTCGATATACGTAATCTGTTCACGCGTCTCGTCCTGATGGTGGCTGAGCATGTCCTTCAGCTCTTGGCTCCCTGCAACCTTCTGGTTCTCTTCGAGCATCTTGAGCACGTCATGTTCCGATCGCAGCGCGACGCCCAGCTTGAAAGCGAAAAGTTCCTCGGGGGTGGTCAATTCAGCCATTGAAACTCCTTTTCTTGAGGGTGGTTATCAGTATGCTTATCATCCTGGTTAATCGTGCACAACCCGCTGCGGCTCCGTCGGCGGCTCCCGCGGCGGCCCCTTCCGCACTGCGATGAGCCGCCCCTCCAGGCCACGGTGCCTGAGGCTGCGGTCTGTCCCCTAGGCTTGTGGGGTGGAAGAAAAAGCAGGGGAAACCGGGGCCGGACCGAGGTTGACCGATGGGGTCGGCGAACGGCCCGATACCCCGGCGGCAACCCCGAAGGGCTCCGAGACCGGCACCCGGGAAGCTGCCCCGAACGGCTCCGAAACCGGCGCGCGGGAAGCCGCCCCGAACGGCTCCGAGGCCGACGGACCGGAGCCGGCCATCGGCGTCGGACCATGGGAGGGGCCGTTGCCGGACGGTGACCATTGGGATCCGCAGCTGCTGGCCGACGGCGACCGACGCAACGTGACCGACCAGTACCGCTACTGGAAGCACGAGGCGATCGTCGCGGACCTGGACACCCGCCGGCACAACTTCCACGTGGCCATCGAGAACTGGCAGCACGACCTCAACATCGGCTCCGTGGTGCGCTGCTCCAACGCCTTCCTGGCCAAGGAAGTGCACATCATCGGACGACGGCGGTGGAACCGGCGCGGGGCGATGGTCACCGACCGCTACCAGCACGTCCGGCACCATCCCACCGTGGAGGACTTCGTGGCGTGGGCGCAGGGCGAGGGCCTGCGGATCATCGGGATCGACAACTTCCCCGACTCGGTGCCGCTGGAAACCTACGACCTGCCGGAGAACGCCGTGCTGGTGTTCGGGCAGGAGGGGCCCGGGCTGACGCCGGAGGTGCACGCCGCAGCCGACGCCACGCTGTCCATCGCGCAGTTCGGCTCGACCCGGTCGATCAACGCTTCCGCCGCCGCGGCCATCGCGATGCACGCATGGATCCGGCGCCACGTTTTCGCCCAGCCGGTCTAGCGGCAAGGACCGCCTGTGCGGTGCGCCGCTCTCCCGCCGCGCCTAACTTCCCAGCTTTAGCTGTAACTTCCCACGTTTCGTTTGTCCACAGGCCCCTGACCTGCGGCGATGCTTCGGGCCCCGTCGAAACGTGGGAAGTTAGTCCGCCGGCAGTGCTCGGGAAAGGCGCCCATCATGGAAAGGCGCGCATATGTCGATGTGCCCGGTCGACGGTCGGTCGGCATCGACCGTCGGTTTCAGGAGTGGCGCTGGCGCTGGGCCAGCAGTCAGCCGAGCAGCTCCAGTAACGCTCCGGCGCCGACCGTTCGGGC
Organism: Arthrobacter sp. Y3223166; assembly: GCF_059090935.1. NCBI lineage: Bacteria > Bacillati > Actinomycetota > Actinomycetes > Micrococcales > Micrococcaceae > Arthrobacter > Arthrobacter sp. Y3223166. The sequence continues at coordinate 10,866 of NZ_JBNHGE010000042.1, forward strand.
GCCGAGGGCTTCAACCCGCTCGCGCAGCCCGCGGTCGGAGCTGACCACGGTCACCGGCGCCTCCGGGTCCGTGCCGAAGGCCTTCTCCACCTGGGCCACAATTTCGTCGTCGCCCGACCCCGCAGCATGCACCACTTCCAGCTCCACCCCTCGGCGACGCGCGGCCGAGGCTTGGGCTGCTGTTTCGCCGTCCTGCGCCGTCGCCGGGGAGCTCGCGGAGTCCGTGCCGACGCCGGCCCGTGCCCGGTTCGCCCCGCCGTCGTGCCCATCCGGGTTTGCCGTGTCCACTTGGCGTGGCTGCCCGTCCGGGCTCCCCGCGACTGCCGGGCCTGCCAGACCGGCGGGAGCGGCCTCCTTTGCCGCGCCTTCCAGGACGACGACGGTGCGCGGCCAGACGGTGCCGGCGGGCACTTCCAGCAGGTCTGCGGGAAGCCCCGCTGCCAGGGTGGCGTGAAGCGAGGCGAGCAGCCGGCGCGCGGCGCCGGGGCGGTCCTTCCACCAGCCGTCCGGCCGGGAACCGACCACGTTCGCCGCGTCGACCACAAGCACCGGCGGGTGCTCCAGCAGCGTGCGGAGCCGCGGCCAGGCCTCGCCGAAGTGCGGATGCAGCGGCAACTGGTCGACCTCGTCCAGGGGGACCCAGGCTAGGGCCAAACTCTCGGCGTCGGTGATTTCCGGTTCGAACGGGCGAACGGTCCTGGCGGCGGCGGTTGTGTAGGACCAGAAGCCCAGGTCAAGGACGGTGGTGAACAGCGGCGCCAGCGCGTCGAGTGGGACGTCGGCTTCCTCGTTGGCCTCGCGCAGGGCGGCATCGACGGCCGGTTCGTCCTGATGCCTCGCCCCGCCGGGAATTCCCCAGGTGTCGCCGAAATGGCTCCACTTGGCGCGGTGCTGGAGCAGGATGCCGCGCTCGCGGTCCACCGCCAGCAGCCCGGCGGAGCCGAACCGGCCCCACATCCGGGTGCCGTCCGGCCCCTCCACCCAGGCGTCGCCGGGATCGCGCGGACCGTGGAATGGCGGCGGGGTTTCAGTCATGATTCCAGCTTGCCACGGTCGGAGGGCGGGGTCAGGTGGAAGCGAGCGACAGAGCCGCGGCTCCGCCAGCCGACGGGGCTACCCGGCTTCACAGTCGTCGCGGCAACTGCTGCCCGGACACGAGTCGATAGGATGGGCTCAGAGGCAACGCCTTCGAATCCGTATCGCTAGCCAAGGAGTCAGCATGCCCGTTGCAACCCCTGAGATCTACGCCGACATGATTGACCGTGCCAAGGCGGGCGGCTTCGCCTACCCTGCGATCAACGTGACCTCCTCGCAGACCCTCAACGCTGCGCTGCAAGGTTTCGCGGACGCCGGGTCCGACGGCATCATCCAGGTGTCCACCGGCGGCGCCGCCTACTGGTCCGGTGCCGGGGTCAAGGACATGGTTGCCGGCTCGCTGGGCTTCGCCGCCTTCGCCCGCGAGGTGGCCAAGAAGTACCCGGTCAACGTGGCGCTGCACACCGACCACTGCCCGAAGGACAAGCTGGACGGCTTCGTGCTGCCGCTGCTGGCCGAGTCCGAGGCCGCGGTGAAGCGCGGCGAGGACCCCATCTTCCAGTCGCACATGTGGGACGGTTCGGCCGAGACGCTGGAGGAGAACCTGCGCATCGCCGAGGACCTGCTGGCCCGCACCGCCGCGGCCAAGATCATCCTGGAAGTGGAAATCGGCACCGTCGGCGGCGAGGAGGACGGCGTCGAAAACGAGATCAACGAAAAGCTCTACACCACGGTTGACGATGGCCTGAAGACCATCGAGGCACTCGGCGCGGGGGAGAAGGGCCGCTACATCACCGCCCTGACCTTCGGCAACGTGCACGGCGTGTACAAGCCGGGCGGAGTGAAGCTGCGCCCCGAGCTGCTCAAGCAGATCCAGGCCGAGGTCGGAGCCAAGATCGGCAAGACCAATCCGTTTGACCTGGTCTTCCACGGCGGCTCCGGCTCCTCCGAGCAGGAGATCGCCGACGCCGTTGCGTACGGCGTCATCAAGATGAACGTCGACACCGATACCCAGTACGCCTTCACCCGCCCGGTCGCCGGCCACATGTTCAGCAATTACGACGGCGTGCTGAAGGTGGACGGCGAGGTCGGCAACAAGAAGGCCTACGACCCGCGTGTCTGGGGCGCCGCCGCCGAGAAGTCGATGGCCGCCCGGGTCGTCGAGGCCGCCGAGCGCCTGGGCTCGGCCGGAAAGTCGGTGAAGTAATGACCGAACCCTTCCGCACCAACCTGCTGGGCCCGGAGCCGACCTACCTGCCGGAGGAGACCGACGTCTTGGCCCGGCTGGAAGCCGGCGACGAAGCCTTGGACCTGGCCGCGAAGTTCCCCACGTCCTCCCTGGTCTGGGCGATCCTCGCCGACGAGGCGTACTCCGAGGGGCGGACCATCGACTCGTACGCCTACGCCCGCGTGGGCTACCACCGCGGCCTGGACGCCCTGCGCCGGGCGGGCTGGCGCGGAGCGGGCCCCATCCCCTGGGAGCATGAGCCCAACCGCGGTTTCCTGCGCGCGCTCTACGCCCTGGGCCGCGCCGCCGGAGCGATCGGCGAGGCGGAAGAAGTGGACCGGATTGGCAAGTTCCTGGCCGACTCGGACCCGAACGCCCGGGCGGCCATCGAAGGCGCCTGATCTGCAATAAATCTTTCGGGTGGAAACGGGAGCTCGCCGCACGGCAGCTCCCGTTTTCAGTGCCCGGGTGGTGGCTGCCCTGCCTCCTCCAGCCCGTCGGGCACTTTCCTGCCGACCCGTTGTTGGGCATGATGCAAACATGGGAGCAGGCAGCGGCGGCACGGCCACAGGATCAACGGAAGGAGCCGGGGCGTGAGCGGATCGGAGACCATCGACGAGTACCTGGGCCGGCTCGGTTCCAATCAGCCGACGCCCGGCGCCGGAGCGGTCGGAGCGATCCACGCGGCGCAGGCGGCGGCGCTGATCGGCATGGTGACGCGGTTTACCGAGCGGAGCGCGGCGAAGAACAACGACGACGGCGGCGCCTCCGCAAGTGCGGCGCGCGACGACGGCGGCTCCTTGGGCTCGGCGCACAACGACGGCGGTGCCTCCTCAGGCACGGACCGCAGCGGCCGCTCCACAGGCTCAGCCCGCAACGACGGCGGTGCCTCCGCCGGCTCCGGCGCGGATCCGGACCTGGAGGCCATACTGGCCGAGGCCGGCGAACTGACCCGGGCGGCGGTGCACGCGGCGGTGTCCGACGAGGAGAAATTCCGCAGGGTCGTTGACTGCTACAAGCTCCCCAACTCAACAGACGACGAGCGCAGCCGTCGCAGCGCGGCCATCCGGGAGTCGCTCGTGGAGGCGACACTCCCGGCGAGGGCCCAACTGGACTTGGCCTCCGCCGTCGTGCGTCTGGGCACAGAGTTGGTGGGCGTGTGCAATCCAAACGTGCTGAGCGACATTGCCGTGGCCGCCGAAGCGGCGCGAGCCGCCGCGGCGACGGCGCGGATCACGGTCGAGGCCAACCTGACGTCTATCCGGGAGGAATCCATCCAGGAGTCGCTGCAGGACCACACGCGGAAGGCGGACGACGTGGTGCGCCGTGCCGAGGAGTTGGCGGCGTCGGTCCGGCGCCGCGTCCTGGACTAAACGAGCGACATCGACAGCGCAACCCCGCCGCGCATGACGGAGCGAGGCCCCGGCTACGCCTCCTTCATGCTGGCGATTTGAAGGAGGTTGCCGCAAGTGTCGTCAAACACGGCCGTGACGACCGGTCCCATGTCGGCGGGCTCCTGCACGAACTGCACTCCCAGCGCCGACAAGCGCTCGTACTCGGCTTGCACGTCGTCCACCCCGAAGCTGTTGAAGGGGATGCCGTCGGCGACCAGAGCTTCCTTGAACGGCTTTACCGCCGGATGGCCGGACGGTTCCAGGAGCAGTTCCACGCCGTCCGGGGCCGAGGGTGAGACAACAGTCAGCCAACGGTCGTCGCCTACGGGCACATCGTTCTTGAGCTGGAACCCCAGCTTCTCGGTGTAGAACTCCAGGGCTTTCTGCTGGTCGTCAACAAAGACGCTGGTGGTGGTGATGATCATGGTGATTCCTTAGAAGACGGCGGGAGATGGGCTAGCCATTCCCTCGCAGGTGTGAGCGGGGCAGTATTCAGATGGTGGACGGTAGTGCGTCCACGATTGCTGGCGGTCACCAAGCCGGCCTCTCGCAGGATCGCGAGGTGCTTGGTGACAGCCTGACGGGTGATGGTGAGATGGTGGTTGTTGATCAGGCGCACGGTCAGCTCGAACAGCGTCTGGTCGTTGTGCGCGGCCAGCTCGTCCAGCAGGATCCGCCTAGTCGGATGACTTAAGGCTTGGAAGACCGTGTCCACCCGTCCATAATAGGCAACCCGCAGGTTGCCAATCAAGGGAGCATGTTTTCTGGGCGCCGGGCCCGCGTGGTCTTTTGCCGCGGCAGCCGGGCAGGCATGATGCAGGTATGGGTGCGACCACGGCATTCACGGCCTCCGAGCAGGTCTTTGTGCCGCCGGCGCGGGCCTGGGCGCTGTTGACGGATTGGGCCGCTGCGCCCGCATGGATGCCCGGCGTGAACGAGATGCACGCCGAGGGGCCGCTGGCGGTTGGCCAATCCATCAGCTTCCGTTCCCAGGGGCACGACCGCAGCAGCACGGTGACCGAGCTCGACGTCGGCCGCAGCATCACCATCACCTCCTCGCAGGGGGACGTGCGGGCCGACTACCGCTACGAGTTGGACGGCGACGGCGGCGCGACCCGGCTGACGCTGACCGCCGACGTCGTGGTCAGCGAGGAATTGGCCGCCATGGCAGAACAGATCCGGCGGGCCATCGCGGAGGCTGATTCCGGCCAGCTGGCCCGCTTCAAGCGATTTGCGGAAGCTGCGCCGTGATCCCGGTCGTGTCCTTCGCGGGAGCCGCGCTGACTCCGGTCGTGGGCTGCGATGGAGTTGCTCCGCGATCCCGAAAGCCGCTGCGGAAGCTTCGCCGTGATCCCCGCGAAGCCCTTTGCGGGAGCCGCGCGCCGACCCTGCTGCCGTCCACCCGGCGTCCGGCTCAGTAGAATCGACTGCTGGGACCGCTTGAAAGGACTGCGTTGGCCAAGCTCTACTTCCGCTACGGGGCGATGAACTCCGGCAAATCCACCGGACTGCTCCAAGTAGCCTTCAACTACGAGGAGCGCGGGCAGCGCGTACTGCTGGCCAAGCCGCAGATGGACACCAAGGGGGACAGCAAGATCGTCTCCCGGCTGGGCATGGCCCGGGACGTGGACTTCCTGATCCGTTCGGGTGAATCCGTGCGCGAACACTTCGGCCGGGTGGCCGCGGGCGAGGACCCCGAAGCCCTCCTGGAACATGTGGACGTGCAGCCGGTGGCGTGCCTGCTGGTGGACGAGGCCCAATTCCTGGAACCGGAACAGATCGACGACCTGTTCCGCATCGCGGTGATGGACAACGTGCCGGTGCTGGCCTACGGCATCCGCACCGACTTCCGCACCCAGGCCTTCCCGGGGGCGCGGCGGCTCCTGGAAATCTCGCACTCCCTCGAGGAACTGAAGACCATTTGCCGCTGCGGGCGCAAGGCAGTCTTCAACACGCGCCGCGTGGGCGGGGAGATTGTGTTCGACGGCGAGCAGGTCGCCATCGACGGCGAGGACGTCTGGTACGAATCGCTCTGCGGCACCTGCTACCTCGAGGCCTCCGGCGGCGCGCTCTAGCGTTCGGCGGCAGCCGCCGCGGTCCACGGGCAGAGCCGGGCAGCGGAGGATCTGCGTGAGCGGGCACGTGTCGGCGAAGCCCCGGGTCACGTGCCGGCTGGAATATCCAGCCGTTCGGCAAGCCCGATCGCGTTGAACGGTGCGTGGACCTTGACGTCGTTGTCGAAGTACACGTAGGCATCCCGGCCCGCGCCGTCGGGGCAGCCCGAACCGTCCAGCCATCCGGTGACCATCGAGGCCAGCCGGTCCAGGTCTGCGTCCCGGTAGCCGCTGACGTAGAGTTCGTCCTTTCCGTGCAGCCGGACGTAGGCGAAGTCGGCCGTGATCTCGTCCAGCATCGGCCACTTTCCGGCGCTGTCGGCCAGCACCAGGGCCGTGTTGTGCCGGCGCAGCTGGTCGTAGAACTCCTCGTTGATGAACGTGGTGCTGCGGATCTCGAGGGCGTGGCGCAGCGGCCGGTCGGCGCCGTCGTCGGGGATCCAAGTCCTGTCCTTCATCAGTTCGGTGTGCCCGGCGGCCAAGGCGGCGGCCGCGTTCGTGCTGCGCGGCAGCTGGACCAGGAACTTTTCCATCACCTCGGCGTCGTAGTTGGCGCGTTCGGGCAGCTGCCACAGGAACGGTCCGAGCTTTTCGCCCAGGCCCAGGATTCCCGATGCGTAGAAATTCGCCAAGGCGTCCCGGACGTCCTTCAGGCCCTTCATGTGGGTGATGTACCGCCCGCCCTTGACCGCGAACACGAAGTCCGGAGGCGTCTCGGCGTGCCACTGCCGGAAGCTGGAGGGGCGCTGCAGCGAATAGAACGTGCCGTTGATTTCGACTGAATTCAGGTGGCCGGAGGCATACTCCAGTTCGCGGCGCTGGGGCAGGCCCTTTGGGTAGAACGTGCCGCGCCAGCGCGGGTATCGCCAGCCGGAGATGCCGATCCGTGCCATCGGTTGAGAGGCGGCCATGTCCCGCACGCTACCCGGCCCCGGCGGCGCAAGCCAGAGCAAGCCGCGCTCCGCCGTCGTGCCGTGGGGCGTTGCGCATCCTTGAAGCGCTGCCGCAACCGGGCACGAGAGCCATGGCCTCATCGAGTGGCGAGAAGATGCAGCCAAACGGCCGGTTTCGCTGCATCTTCTCACCACTCGAAGCTGGCGTCCCGGTTTCGCCCTCGAGCGACGTCGGGTCCGGGGAGTTGGAGGGCTGCGGCCGCGTCCCGGTTTCGGTCCTCGAGCGACGTCGGGCCCCAGGAGCCGGAGGGGCTACGGCCGCGTCCCAAGAGCGGCCGGTCGAGCGACATTCCGCTCCCAGGAGCCGAAGGGCCCGCCACCGCCCACCGGTTTCGGCCCCAAAACCGCATCCGACCGCGCGGATTCCGGTCGACTGAGGCCCATCCGCTAAACTTGGCGGGTAAGAGCCCCAAATACTCCATCCGGAGTGAGGGGCGTTCTCATGCGCGGCAGCGGCTCCTTGATGTGCAGTCTGTCCGGGGCTTCCGCCGCATCGAATGGGGGAGGATCCCATGCCAGCAATTGTGATCGTCGGAGCCCAGTGGGGCGACGAAGGAAAAGGCAAGGCTACCGACCTGCTCGGCGGCCGCGTGGATTACGTGGTTAAGCCCAACGGCGGCAACAACGCCGGGCACACCGTCGTCGTCGGCGGGGAGAAGTACGAGCTGAAGCTGTTGCCGGCCGGCATCCTTTCCCCCAACGCCACTCCGATCATCGGCAACGGCTGCGTGGTCAATCTGGAAGCCCTCTTCGAGGAGATCGACGGGCTCGAGGCCCGCGGCGCGGACACCTCGCGGCTGCGCGTCTCCGCCAACGCCCACCTGGTGGCCCCGTTCCACCAGACCATGGACAAGGTGACCGAACGCTTCCTGGGCAAGCGCGCGATCGGCACCACCGGCCGCGGCATCGGCCCCGCCTACATGGACAAGGTGGCCCGGCTGGGCATCCGCGTGCAGGACGTGTTCGACGAATCGATCCTGCGGCAGAAGGTCGAAGGCTCGCTGCGGCAGAAGAACGAACTGCTGGTCAAGGTGTACAACCGCCGGGACGTGCACGTGGAAGAGGTCGTCGAGTACTTCCTCTCCTTCGCCGAGCGGCTGCGCCCGATGGTCATCGACTCCACCTACGTGCTGAACAAGGCGCTGGACGAGGGCAAGGTCGTGCTGATGGAGGGCGGCCAGGCCACGTTCCTGGACGTGGACCACGGCACCTACCCGTTCGTGACCTCATCCAACCCGACGGCCGGCGGCGCGTCCGTGGGCTCGGGCATCGGCCCCACCCGGATCAACCGTGCCGTGGGCATCATCAAGGCGTACACCACCCGCGTGGGCGCCGGGCCGTTCCCCACTGAGCTGTTCGACGACATGGGCGAGTACCTGCAGAAAAAGGGCGGGGAGTTCGGCGTGAACACCGGCCGGCCGCGGCGCTGCGGCTGGTACGACGCCGTGCTGGCCCGCCACGCCGCCCGGGTCAACGGCTTCACGGACTACTTCGTGACCAAGCTGGACGTCCTCACCGGCATCGAACAGATCCCGGTCTGCGTCGCCTACGACGTGGACGGCATCCGGCACGACGAGATGCCGATGACCCAGACCGAGTTCCACCACGCCAAGCCGATCTTCGAGTACTTCGAGGGCTGGACCGAGGACATCACCGGCGCCAGGACCCTGGACGACCTGCCCGAGAACGCCCGCAACTACGTGCTGGCGCTCGAAAAGCTCTCCGGCACCCGGTTCTCCGCCATCGGCGTTGGCCCCGACCGCGACCAGACCATCGTGGTGCGGGACCTGATCAGCGAATAGCAGGACCAACGACGGCGGTGCGTCGGGTGCGCCGTCGGGCCCTCACCGCTGGATGACGACGGCGGGGCACGGGGCTAAGGCCTCAACGGGCACCATTAGCTGACGACGGCGGGGCACGGGGCTAAGGCCTCAACGGACACCAATAGATGACGACGGCGGGGGCGCGGGCAGCGATGTCCGCGCCCCACTCTGCGCCCGCCTCGGGCCGCGGATCGCCGACGCCATCCCGGCCGACCCATGAGTGCCCGGATCTGCCCTGCTTGCTGCGGGATGCCTTCGCGGCAAGCGCGCCCTTAAGGCCCGCCGCCTGTCGCAGGGCAGGGTCCCGGCGTAACATGCTCGTCATGGCGGACGACGAACTTCTCCACCGCACGGCCGAGCTGGCGGCAAAATACCTGCAATCCCTGCCCGGACGACCGGTGAAATCGGGGCTGGATGTGGATGCCCTGCGCCGCGAGCTGGCGGGAGAGCTGCCGCGGCAGGGCGAAGATCCGCAGGCGGTCATTGAGCACCTGGCCGACGTCGGCGGGCGGGCCGCCGTGGCGATGGCCGGTCCGCGTTACTTCGGCTTCGTGATCGGCGGCGCCCAGCCCGCAGCGCTCGCCGCCGACTGGCTGACCTCCACCTGGGACCAAAACGCCGGGCTGTATGTGGCCGGTCCGGCCGCCTCAGTAGTGGAAGAGGCAGTGGGCGCCTGGCTGCTGGACCTGTTCGGGCTGCCCGCGGATTCCGGCTTCGGCCTGGTGACCGGCTGCCAGATGGCCCACTTCACCTGCCTGGCTGCGGCACGGACGGCGGTGCTGGAACGGATGGGCTGGGACGTGGTGGGCGACGGCCTGTTCGGCGCGCCGGAGATCGCCGTCGTCGTAGGGGAAGAAGCCCACAGCACCGTGCTGACCGCGCTGCAGTACCTGGGCCTGGGTCGCCGCAGGGTCTACTCGGTGGCCACCGACGCGCAGGGCCGCATCACGCTGGACTCGCTCGACGCCGTGCTGGACCGGATTCCCGCCGACATGCCGCTGATCGTCAACCTGCAGGCCGGCAATGTGAACACCGGGTCCTTCGATCCCATCCGGCCGGCGGTGGACCGCGTACGACGGCGGGAGGGCGCCTGGGTCCACGTCGACGGCGCGTTCGGGCTGTGGGCAGCCGCCAGCCCGGAGCACCGGCACCTGCTGGACGGCGTGGACCTGGCCGACTCGTGGGCCACCGACGCGCACAAGTGGCTCAACGTCCCGTACGACTCCGGCGTGGCCATTGTCCGCGACGCCGAAGTGCACCAGCGCACCATGTCCCCGCCGCATGCCGCCTACCTGGAGTACGGGGCCGAACGGGACGAGGTGGCCTGGGTGCCGGAGTTCTCCCGCCGTGCCCGCGGCTTCCCCGCCTACGCCGCGCTGCGGACGCTCGGCCGCGAGGGGGTGGCGGACCTCGTGGGGCGCTGCTGTTCGCTGGCATCGCGGATGGCCGGGCGGCTGGTCGAGGCGGACGGCGTGCAGATCCTCAACGAGGTGGTGCTCAACCAGGTGCTGGTCCGGTTCACGCCGGAGGACGGCTCGGACCCGGACGACTTCACCCGCGAGGTGGTGCGCCGGGTGCAGGAGGACGGAACACTCTGGCTCTCGGGGACCACGTGGCACGGCAGGGCCGCCATGCGGATAAGCGTCAGCAACTGGTCCACCACGGAAGAAGACGCCGACCGCTCCGTGGAGGCGATCCTGCGCTGCGCCGATAGCCTCTGACGCCGACCGGAGTGCCGGATAACTCGGCAAGCCGCCGGCATTGCAGGGCAGGCCCGGATGGCCGGGGCACTCCGCGAGTCGCAAAAGGAGTGGCGCCGGTACCCACTGAGCCGGTGCGCCGTCGTCGTGCGGTGAATCCACTGGGCTTGCGGAAGCGTCCGGCGAGTTGGTCTTAGGTAGGCTGGAAGGACATACACACCGCCATCAAGACGGGAGCGCATCATGAAGATCAGCGTCGGACAGCTTAACCCCAGCGGGGACGTGACCGAGAACCTCCAGACGGTGCGCTCGCTCGCGGAAGAAGCCAAGGCCGACGGCGCCGAGCTGGTCGTGTTTCCCGAGGAATCGATGTTCACCGTGCGCCACGTCGAGGGCGACCTGGCCGCGGCCGTGGACGCCAACTGGACCAAGTTCGTGCAGCAGCTGTCCTTCATCGCCGCCGAAGTCGGCATCGCGATCATCGCCGGCGGCTACGAATCCAGCGGCGAGGAACGGCCGTACAACACGCTGGTGATCGTCGACGCCACCGGCCGGATTGTCGACACTTACCGCAAGCTTCACCTCTACGACGCGTTCTCGTACCAGGAGTCCAAGCGGATCAAGCCCGGCGACGGCGGCCTGAAGATCGTGCAGCTGGGCGACCTGAACTTCGGGGTGCTTACCTGCTACGACCTCCGCTTCCCCGAGCTCGCCCGCGCGCTGGCATCGGAGGGCGCCGACGTACTCTGCGTTCCGGCCGCCTGGTTCAAGGGTGACCACAAGATCGACCACTGGGAAACGCTGCTGCGCGCCCGTGCCATCGAGAACACCTGCTGGGTGGCCGCGGCCGGCACGTCGAGCACCAACACCGTGGGCCATTCGGCGATCCTGGACCCGATGGGCATCCCGAAGGGCTTCCTGGACGACGAACTCCGCGGCGTGGTCACCGTTGACGTGACCAGGCGCCGGATCGACGAGGTGCGCGAGTTTTTGCCGGTGCTGAAAAACCGGCGGCTCACCAACACGGTGGAGATCGTCTCGGCGCACTGATGCTGCGGCGGCCGGGCGGCGGCCGGGAGGGGCGGCCGGGGGCGGTCAAAAATATTTTCGAGAAAGTTTTCACCCAACCCGTAACTTTTCCGTATCCGGCCGCGATTACGTAGATGAGGAAGCCGCGCCAGAGCTTAACCCCCCAACAAGCTGTGGCGCGGCTTCTGTCATCCCGGTGGTCGGGGATGTGTTGACGCCGGTGGGCCTCGGGGCTCCTGGGCCCGAACAGAGTCCAGGCCCCGGATTACTCCGAAGCCTGGACTCTATTGGTTGAGGCGGTTATTTACCGTCCGGTTCGAAAGGACCAGCTGGTGGCCGACAGCCGGTTGCCCGAGGCATCCTTGATGCTGCTGCTCAGCTGAACCTTGTAGCTCGCATTGGCCTTCAGGTTGCTCGACGGGTTCAGGGTTGCCGTCTTGGTGCTCGAGTTGTAGCTGATCCTGGCCGAAACGGTCTTGCCCTTGCTGTCGACCAGCTTGAAGCTGGTCCCGCTGACTCCGGAGACAGCCTCGCTGAACTTCACGTACACGTTGCCGCTCCGGCTGACCGACGTGGCTCCGGCTGCCGGCGTCCGCTTGGACACCGTGGGGCGGCTTTCCGTCGTGAAGCTCCAGCTGGAGGCCGCCAGGCGGTTGCCGTTGACGTCCGTGATGCCGTTGCTGAGGCTCACCGTGAAGCGGGTGCTGCTCGGCAAAATCGCCTTGGGAGTCACGGTGACCGTGCGCTTCGCAGAGTTGTAGCTGACCGTCGCCGGTACAACCGCGCCTGCGGCGGTCTTCAGCGTCACCGTGCTGGCGCTGACGCCCCGGACTGGTTCGCTGAACGTCACCGTCAGGTTCCCATTGGTGGCCACGTTGGTGCCGTTCACCGCCGGGGTCCGTCCGGCGATGGCCGGCGCGGCTTCGGTGGTGAAGCTCCATGTGGTGGCCGTGATCGGGTTACCCGAAAGGTCCCGGATGCCGCCGGTCAGCTGCACGGTGTAGGTGCG
>NZ_JBNHGE010000043.1:0-22792 GCF_059090935.1 Arthrobacter sp. Y3223166
GGCGCCGGAGGCCTGGCGGGCTTCACCGGAGCGGGTCCGTCCGCCGCGGCCGCCGGACCGCATGGCCCGCTTGCGCTGGGCGTTGGCGCCGGTGGAAGTGCCGCCGCCGTGCTGCGGCAGGTTCGCTGCCTGCTGCTGGGCCCGCAACTGCGGATCGACCGGTGCGGCCACCTCGCCCACCAGTTTCACCAGCAGGTCCGAGGACGCGGTGACGCTTTCGAAGGCTACGTCCACGCCGGCCGCCTTCATCAGCTTGCCGACTTCCAGCCGTTGTTCCGGCAGCGCCAGGGTCACGACGGTGCCGTCGGAACCGGCGCGGGCGGTACGGCCGGAACGGTGCAGGTACGCCTTGTGTTCGGTGGGCGGATCCACGTGGATCACCAGTTCCACCTCGTCCACGTGCACGCCGCGGGCGGCCACGTCCGTGGCGACCAGCACGCGCACATGGCCGGAGGAGAACTCGGCGAGGTTGCGGTCGCGGGCGTTCTGCGACAGGTTGCCGTGCAGGTCCACCGCCGGGATGCCGGCGGCGGTGAGGGCCTTGGCCAGCTTCCGGGCGTGGTGCTTGGTGCGGGTGAACAGCACGCGGCGCCCGGCTCCGGCGGCCAGCCGGTTGAGCACCTGCTTCTTTTCGGAGGCATCGCGGGTTACGAGCACATGGTGTTCCATGGTGGTGACCGCGGCCTGCGGGTCGTCCACGGAGTGAGTCAGCGGGCTGGACAGGTAACGCTGCACCAGCTTGTCAACGCCGTTGTCCAGGGTCGCGGAGAACAGCATGCGCTGCCCGCCGGCCGGGGTGGTGTCCAGCAGCTTCTTCACCACGGGCAGGAAGCCCAGGTCGGCCATGTGGTCGGCCTCGTCCAGGACGGTGATTTCCACCGATTCCAGCGTGATGATCTTCTGCTTCATCAGGTCTTCGAGCCGGCCCGGGCAGGCAATCACGATGTCGACGCCGGCGCGCAGCGCCTTTTCCTGGCGTTGCTGCGAGACGCCGCCGTAGATCACCGTGGTGTTCAGGCCCAGCTCCGACGCCAGCGGCTCAATGGTGGCATTGAGCTGGGTGGCCAGCTCACGGGTCGGCGCCAAGACCAGGCCCAGCGGGCGTCCGGGTTTGCGGAAATGGGCGGCCTCGCGCTCGGCCAGCCTGGCGACCAGCGGCAGCGCGAACGCGAGCGTCTTGCCGGAGCCGGTGCGGCCGCGGCCCAGCACGTCCCGGCCGGCCAGCGTATCGGGCAGCGTCTCGGTCTGGATGGGGAACGGGGCGTCGATGCCATCGGCAGCGAGCTTCGAAGCAAGGGCCTTGGGCACGCCAAGGGCAACAAAAGTAGTCATAAGAAAGTGAGAATGTCTTCCGGTCAGTGTCCCCGCGGCAGGTTAGCCCAGGGTCGCCGAAGAAAAATCAGACAGTGCCAACCGCCCGGACCTGTCCGGTCACGTCGTTAGACGGAAAGCGGCGGCGCAATTGAAAGCGTTCATCGACGCAGGGAAACGCGTCAAAGTGCGCCTCCGAGTAGCACCAGTCTAGCAGCACGTCCGGGCCGCCCGCGCACGGGCGATACTCTGGTGGGGATGACCAGCGACTCCCCCACCCCTGATTTTCCCGCGAACGACGACGGTGCGCGCCTCGCGCAGCCCACCCACCTCGCCCGTCCGGTCAGCTTTGTGCGCCGCGGATCCCGGCTGCAGGGCCGCCGCCAGCAGGCCTGGGACGAATACGGCCCCAGGTTCGCCGTGGACCTCCCGCGCCACGGCGGCGACACCACCGTGGACCCGGACTATGTCTTCGACGCGGCGGCAGCCTTCGGACGCGAGGCACCCCTGATGGTGGAGATCGGATCCGGCCTCGGGGAGGCCGTCTGCCATGCGGCGGAGCAGCACCCGGAGTGGAACTTCCTGGCCCTGGAGGTCTACCGGCCGGGGCTGGCGCAGACCCTGCTGCGGATCGGCCAGCACGGCCTGTCCAACGTGCGGGTGGCGCAGGTCAACGCGCCTGACGCCCTCGCGAGCATGCTGCCCGAGTCCTCGGTCGCCGAGCTCTGGGTGTTCTTTCCCGACCCGTGGCACAAGACCCGCCACCACAAGCGGCGGCTGGTGCAGGAGAGCTTCGCGGACCTCGCCGCCCGCGTCCTGCAGCCGGGCGGAATTTGGCGCCTGGCCACCGACTGGTCCGACTACGCGATCCAGATGCGCCGGGTGGCCGACGCCTCGCCGGACTTTCGCAACCTGCATGCCGGCGAGCGCACCGGCAAGGACAGCCCGCTGACCCAGGTCTGGGAAAGCGGCGTGGAAGGCGTGGTGGGCGGCGCCCCGGTGCGCGAAGGCAAGATCCCGGTCAGTACCGGAAATGCCAGCACCGGTGAAGGCATGGATGAGCACGGCGGCTGGGCGCCCCGCTTCGACGGCCGGACCATGACCAGCTTCGAGCAGAAGGCCCACGACGCCGGGCGGATGATCTTCGACCTGGCCTACCGCCGGAACTGATCCCCGCCTGAGCTAAACCGCACTGGACCCCGCGGGCTCAGTCCGTAACCACTGCCGCCAGCGTTGTGTCCGCCCCGTTGCGCAGCTCCACCTGGACAATCTCGTCGGTGGCCATGGCGCAGGCTGCGGTGAGCGTGGCGCGGCCCGCCGGCGTCGCCTGCCAAGAGGCCACCTGGTAGGTGTAGCCGGTGTCTCCTGTCACCCAGAGGGTGAGTAGTCCGTCCCGCGGCAGCTGCTCCCCCGCTACCTGCATCTCGGTGCCCCACGCCTTGTGCACCAGCGCCAGCTCCAGCTGCAGGCCGCCGTCGGCGGTCATCACATAACTCTCCGTCGCCGGCGGCTGCTGCTGCTGGGTCAGCAACGGCCCGATGGCCGCCCCGGCGACCAGGCACACGCCCGCCACCGCCGCCACCAACCCGGCCCACCGCCGTCGCTCCTTCCGCCGCCGGCGGGCGAGTTCGTCCACCAGTTCCCGGGTGCGTTCCTCGACTTCGTGTTGCGGCGGTGCCGCCAGCTCCAAGGCGGCGTCGCGTGGCAGCGCGTCCAGCAGATCGGGCAGCGTTTCCAGCTCCGCGGCCTCCCGGCGGCACGCGGGGCAGGAGGCCAGGTGTTCTTCGAAGCCCGCCCGTTCGCGGCGGTCCAGTCCGCCCAGCACATAGAGGCCGAGCAGTTGGTGCTGTTCCTCGTTGGCATTCACTGCTGCCCCACCCCCATCTCGTCCAGTACGGCACGCAGGGCCTTGGCCGCGTAGAACGCCCGCGACTTCACCGTGCCCAGCGGAATGCCCAGCGACCGGGCGGCTTCGGACGACGTGAGCCGCTGGTAGTGCAGGGCGAGGATGATGTTGCGGTGCTCGGGGCTGATGCGTGCCAGCGCTTCCTCCATGACCACGCGGAGCAGGAGCCGCTCCAGCTGGTCTTCTTCGCTGGCCGGCTCGTCCTCGCCCAGGCCGGTCTCGCCCGGCCGCCGGGTGCGGCGCCGGTAGCCGTCGATAATGACATGCCGGGCGGTTTGGTAGAGGTAGCCGCGCATGTTGTCGGTTTCCGGGCCGCGCTTCCACACCCGCAGGATCGTCTCCTGCACCACGTCCTCCACCTGGTCCGCGTCGGAGGTCGCCGCGCGCACGAACCGGCGCAGCGCCGTGGCGTGGTCGCGGTAGAGGCGGGCCACGGCCTCGTCGTCCAATGCCACGGCCGCCTCCTTCCTCCCGGCAGCCCCGGCCGCCCCGCCGGCGGCGGACGTCCCAGTGCAGCGTCCCACACGGCGTCCTACCGGGTACGACGACGGCGGCGGCGTTCCGGTTCATCCAGCCCGCGGGATCCACTCCGCCCGACGTTGAACCATTGTGGGTGCGGCCGGCGTCTTTGCCAATAGCGGGCCGCGCGCCCCGCGGCACGACGTTCCGGGCACCGCCCGGGAGACCGCAAAAGGAACCCCATGAAAATCACGCAGACAGCCGCGGCAGCCCTGCTGGCCGCCGCCATGATGGGCCTCGCCGGGTGCGGAGGAGGCTCGGGTACGGAAACGCCTGCCGGCCCGGAGGCACCGCCGGCAGGCGAGGCGCCGACGACGGGCGCCCCCGGAATGACCACGCCGGCGGCGCCGGAGACAGACGGCGGGGAGACCGGCGGCGCGCAGGCATCCGGCGCCGCCTCTACCCTCACGACGGCCGAATCCGACCTGGGCGAAATCGTGGTGGACGGAGAAGGCATGACCGTTTACTACTTCACCAAGGATGTCCCGGACTCAGGCGAGAGCGCCTGCACGGGCGACTGCCTGGCCGCGTGGCCGCCCGTGCTGGCCGAGGAAGAGCCGGAACTCGACGGGGTCACCGCGGAGGTGGGCCTCATCGACACCCCGGACGGGCAACAGCAGGTGACGCTGAACGGCATGCCCATCTACTACTGGGCGCAGGACAAGGCCACGGGAGACACGACCGGACAGGGCGTGAACGACGTCTGGTTTGTGGTCGCCCCCGACGGCGAAATGATCAAGTAGCTCCACGCCGCCATCCTGCCCGCAGCCGCCTGCCCGGGGACGGCAGCTGCGGGCGTCCGATCACAGGCGCCGGCCGGACGGGTCAGCGCTGCGGCCGCCAGACCATCAGCGCCTGGCTGCGCGGACGCGGCCGCTGGCCGCGGGCCAGCGTCACCACGTCGCCGGCGAGGCCGGCGGCGAACACCCGGCTGGAGTCGGTGCCCCGGCGCTGCCGTGCCATCAGTTCCTCGGAAAGGTCCCGGACCTGGGCCTTGAGCGCGGCGACCTCGTTTTCCAGCTGGAGGATGCGCTTGATCCCTTCCAGCGAGACGCCCTCCTGGGACAGCCGCTGGACCTCACGCAGGGTGTTCACGTCCTTCTGCGAATAGCGGCGCTGCCTGCCCCGCTGGCGCGACGGAGAGACCAGGCCGAGACGGTCGTACTGGCGCAGCGTCTGCGGGTGCATGTCCGCCAGTTCGGCCGCCACCGAAATCACGAAGATCGGCGCGTTCATATCGATGCTCATGGTGCTCTCCCTCCTGCGCTTCGCGCGTTTCCCGTCCGGACTGTCCCGACCTGTCGTAACTTCCCGCTACAGCCTGGCCTTGGCGGCAAGATTCCCGCGCGGGTCGGACCCGGCAGTCGCCGCCGCGAAGGCGTTAACCGCGTCTTCGGCCTCTTTTCCAAGGTTCTGCGGGACCACCACGTCGATGGTCACGAGCAGGTCGCCGGTGTTCTTGGAGGTCTTCACCCCGCGTCCCTTCACGCGGAGCGTTCGGCCGGAGGGTGTTCCTGCCGGCACCTTGACCTTGACGAATTCACCCGTCAGGGTCGGCACGTCGATCTGCGCGCCCAGCGCGGCCTCCGGGAACGTGACCGGGACGTGGATCCGGATGTTGTCGCCGTCGCGCTGGAAGAACGGGTGGGGCTTGACGTTGACGGTCACCATCAGGTCGCCCGCGCCGGCGGGGCCGGCCTGGCCCTTGCCGCGGACGCGGACCTTCTGGCCGTCTTTAATCCCGGCCGGGATCCGCACGTCGATCACTTCGCCGCTGGGTTCGCGCAGCCCGATGGTGGTGCCGTTGATGGAACCGGCGAAGGAAATGCTGGTGGTTGCGGTGCGGTCGGCGCCCCTGCGCGGGGGCTGCTGCTGCGGGAAACCGCCGAAACCGCCGAACAGATCGGCGAACTCCGGCGGCACGGTGCCCGCGGAGCCGGGGCGGGTGCGGGTGCCTTGGCCGAACAGGTTGCCGAAGATGTCCTCGAAGCCGCCCGCGCCCGGCCCGCCGGCGCTGCCGGGACCGCCGGCGCTGAAGCGCGCGCCGCTGCCCATGGCGCGGATCGCGTCGTACTGCTCGCGCTCCCCCGGGTCCGAGAGGACCGAGTAGGCCTCGGAGATGTCCTTGAACTTCTTTTCCGAACCCTCATCCCCCCGGTTGGTATCCGGATGGTGGGTCCGCGCGAGCTTGCGGTACGCCTTCTTGATGTCCGCGTCGGATGCGTCCTTGGAGACACCGAGGATCTTGTAGAAGTCCTTCTCGACCCAGTCCTGGCTAGCCATGCAGGCGCCTCCTTTCAGTTGTCACAAAGTCTATGGGCACCGGCGCCCCCGGACGGTGACGGGTTGGCCTCCGAGCGTCCGAAGGCCAACCCGTCATCAGGGGCTGGGCGCCGTGGCGCCCGCTGCCGGTGTCATTCTGCCGGTACGGCTACCACTACCTGGGCGGCGCGCAGTACCCGGTCGCCGGCCCTGTAGCCCAGGCGCAGGACCTGGCTGACGGTGTCCAGCTCCACCTCGGCGTCGGGCTGCTGCATCAAGGCCTCGTGGATGTTCGGGTCGAATTCGACGCCGGTCTCCTCGATGCGGGCCAGGCCGTAGGTCTTGAGCACACCGTCCAGCTTGGTGGCAATGGCCGCGAACGGTCCGTCCGCGAGATCGCCGTGCTGGCGCGCCGCGTCGATGTCGTCCAAGACGGGCAGCAGCGAGTTCAGCACGCCGATGACGGCCATCTCGCCGGCCACGGCGCGGTCGCGTTCCACCCGCTTGCGGTAGTTCACGTACTCCGCCTGCAGCCGGAGCAGGTCGTTCTTCAACTCCTCGGCCTCCTGCGACGTGCTCCCCTGGGCAACAGATTCCCCGGCCGGGACCTCGGCCCCGTTCAGGATCTGCTCCGCCTGGGCCAGCGCGTCGGCGTCGGCGCCCTGGCCGGCCGCGGGGGTTTCTCCCGCGGCCTGCCCGGCGTTCCCGGCTGCTCCCGAAGCGCCGCGGACCTGTCCGGTTTCCGGATCGATCTTGCGGTTGTCGCGGAAGTTCACCGGCTCGCTCTGGTGTTCTTCTTCGTTACCTTTTTCCGCCATGGTTACTTCTTCTCGTCTTCGTCGACCACTTCGGCGTCCACGATGTCCTCGTCGGCCGCACCGGAGCCGGCATCGGAGGCACCGTCGCCGGCGGCCGCACCGTCACCGGCCGCGCCGGAGGCCTGCGCCTGCGAGTAGATGGCCTCGCCCAGCTTGGTCTGGGATGCCTGCAGCTTCTCGAACGCGGCCTTGACCTCGTCGTCGTTGTCCTGCTTTTCCAGTGCGGACTTCAGGGCGTCGACGTCGGCCTTGACCTCGGTCTTGACCTCTTCGGGCAGCTTGTCGTCGTTGTCGGCGAGCAGCTTGTCCACCGAGTAGGCCAACTGCTCGGCCGAGTTGCGGACGTCGGCGGCCTCGCGGCGCTTCTTGTCCTCGGCGGCGTGCTCTTCGGCCTCCCGCACCATGCGGTCGATGTCATCCTTGGACAGCGCGGTGCCGCCGGTGATGGTCATCGACTGCTCGGCGCCGGTGCCCTTGTCCTTGGCGGACACGTGCACAATGCCGTTGGCGTCGATGTCGAAGGTGACCTCGACCTGTGGCACGCCCCGCGGCGCCGGCGCGATGCCGGTCAGCTCGAAGGTGCCCAACGGCTTGTTGTCGCGGGTGAATTCGCGCTCGCCCTGGAAGACCTGGATGGCCACGGAGGGCTGGTTGTCATCCGCGGTGGTGAACGTCTCGGACCGCTTGGTCGGGATCGCGGTGTTGCGCTCGATCAGCTTGGTCATCACGCCGCCCTTGGTCTCAATGCCCAGCGACAGCGGGGTGACGTCGATCAGCAGGACGTCCTTGCGCTCGCCCTTCAGGACACCGGCCTGCAGGGCGGCGCCAACGGCCACGACCTCGTCGGGGTTCACGCCCTTGTTCGGCTCCTTGCCGCCGGCCATTTCCTTGACCAGTTCGACGACGGCGGGCATGCGGGTGGAGCCGCCGACCAGCACGATGTGGTCGATGTCGGAGACCTTGATGCCGGCTTCCGTGATCACGTCGTGGAACGGCTTCTTGGTGCGCTCGAGCAGGTCCGCGGTCAGGTCCTGGAACTTGGCCCGGCTCAGGTGCTCGTCCAGGTGCACCGGTCCCTCCGGGGTGACGGAGAGGTACTGCAGGGAGATGTTGGTGGAGGAGGCCGAGGACAGTTCCTTCTTGGCCTGCTCCGCCGCTTCCTTCAGGCGCTGCAGGGCGATCTTGTCCTTGGACAGGTCGGCGCCCTTGGACTTGGCCTGCTGCAGCAGGAAGTCGACAACCCGCTGGTCCCAGTCGTCGCCGCCGAGGCGGTTGTCGCCGGAGGTGGCGCGGACCTGGATGGTGGAGAATTCGTCCTCGTCCTTGCCGACCTCCAGCAGGGACACGTCGAAGGTGCCGCCGCCGAGGTCGAAGACCAGGATCAGTTCGTCTTCCTTGCCCTTGTCGAGGCCGTAGGCCAGGGCCGCCGCGGTGGGCTCGTTGACGATGCGCAGCACGTTCAGGCCGGCAATTTCGCCGGCTTCCTTGGTGGACTGGCGCTCGGCGTCGTTGAAGTACGCCGGCACGGTGATGACCGCGTCGGTGACCTTCTCGCCCAGGTAGGACTCGGCGTCGTGCTTGAGCTTCTGCAGGATGCGGGCGGAGATTTCCTGGGCGGTGTAGTTCTTGCCGTCGATCTCCACCTTCCAGTCGGTGCCCATGTGGCGCTTGACCGAGGCGATGGTGCGCTCGATGTTGTTGACGGCCTGGCGCTTGGCGATCTCGCCGACCAGCACCTCGCCCGACTTGGAGAACGCGACGACGGACGGCGTGGTGCGGCCGCCCTCGGCGTTGGCGATGACGGTGGGTTCGCCACCCTCCAGAACTGAAACAACGGAGTTGGTGGTTCCGAGGTCGATACCTACTGCACGAGACATACGCGTGTCCTTCCTTTGCGGCCGCCGCAACGGCCTGGATTACTGTGGCGGCCCGACCCCCGGACTATCCGGGCGGCGCCGCGGTGGCGGCAGCCGATGTGAGCCTTCTGCACTCAAGTTTACTCGGACAACAGGCTTTGTCAATCAAGTTGAGCGCACTGGACTCAACTTCTGCTCCGCCGGGTCCCGCGAGAGGCCCCGGCGGGACAACTTGGCCGGCCACCAGATCTTCGGTCCGAGGTCGTAGGAAAGCGCCGGGATCAGCAGCGACCGCACCAGGACCGTGTCCAGCAGGACCCCGAACGCCACGATGAACGCCAGCTGGACCAGGAACAGGATCGGGATCACCGCAAGCGCGGCGAAGGTCGCCGCCAGCACCACGCCGGCCGAGGTGATGACGCCGCCGGTGGAGCCCAGCCCCCGCAGGATGCCGGGCCGGGTGCCCAGCCGCAGGGATTCCTCGCGCACCCGGGTCATCAGGAAGATGTTGTAGTCGATGCCCAGCGCCACCAGGAACACGAAGCCGAACAGCGGCACCGATGCATCCGCCCCCGGGAAGCCGAAGACATGGTTGAACACCAGCGCCGAGACCCCCAGGGCGGTGAGGTAGGACAGCGCCACGGACAGCACCAGCAGCACCGGGGCCAGGATCGAGCGCAGCAGCAGGATCAGGATGAGCAGGATGACGCCCAGCACCATCGGGGTGATCTTCAGCAGGTCGGCCTGCGCCGTCAGATTGGTATCCAGCGCCACCGCGGTGACGCCGCCGACCAGCGCGCCCGGATCGGCGCCGTCCAGCGCCCCGCGCAGGTCGGCGACGGTGCCCTCGGCGGCTTCGGAGTCCGGCACGTCCCGGAGCGTGGCATTGATCAGCACCCGGCCGTCCAGTTCCACCACCGCGTCGCCGCGGGTGTAAAACTCCGCGGACGCCACGCCCTCCTGGTTGCGGACCACATCCAGCACCTCGTCCCGTGCCGCGGCATCGGCGACGACGACGGCGGGGCTGCCGGTACCGGCGTCGAAGTGCCGGCCCAAGGCCTCCTGCCCGTCGGCGGAATCCGTCTGCACCATCACCAGCTCCGACTGCGGCACGCCGTGCGCCTGCAGTTGCAGCACGCCCAGCGCCCCGGCCACCAGGACCAGCACCGAAGCCAGCCACGTCACCCGCGGCCTGCGGGCAACCAGCCGGGCCACCTGCAGCCAGAGCCCGCGCAGGCCCTCGGTCCCGGCCACGGGGCGGTCGGGCCGCGCGCGGTGCAGGTGGTGGCCGGGACGGGGGACGATCGGCCAGAAGGCGGCGCGGCCGGCCAGCAGCAGCACGGCGGGCAGGAAGGTCAGCGCGGCCAGCACGGCGAACACGATGCCGACCGCGGCGATCGGCCCGAGGCTGCGGTTGGAGTTAAGGTCCGAGAACAGCAGGCAGAGCAGGGCCAGGATCACCGTGGCGCCGGAGGCTGCGATCGGCTCGACGGACCCCCGGTAGGCGGTTTTCATTGCCGCCCATTTCGACTCCTGCCCGCCCAGTGCCTCGCGGTAGCGGGCCGTGAGCAGCAGGGCGTAGTCGGTGGCGGCGCCGATTACCAGGATGAACAGGATCCCCTGGCTCTGCCCGCTGAGCCGGATCCAGCCTTGCAGGGCGCACCAGTACACCACGAGGATGGCCGCATAGAGGGCGAACACGGAGGTGAGCAAAACCAGGAACGGCAGCAGGACCGCGCGGTAGACCAGCAGCAGGATGACAAACACGGCGCCCAGCGCCACGGCCAGCAGGAGCCCGTCGATCCCGCCGAAGGCCTCCACCAGGTCGGCGATGAATCCGGCCGGTCCGGTCACATAGCCGGTGGCGGAAGCCGGGAGTTCGGCCGCCAGCACGGCGCGCAGGCCGGCGACCGCCTCGCCGGTATCCAGGTCCTCGGGCACCGGGACGATGAACTGCACCGCTTCGAAGTCATCGGACGGAATCGGGCCGACCACCCCGGCGGCGCCACCTCCCGCAGGCCCGATGGCCTCCGACAGCTGTTCGGCCAGCGGGGCATACTCCGCCAGTTGCTGCGGCTGGAGCGGGTCGTCGAATTCGACCACGACGATGGCGGGGACCGCATCGGCATCCAGGAACCGCTCCTGCCATTCGCCCGCGGCGGTGGATTCGGCGCCGGCCGGAAGGAATCCCGCCTGGTCGTTGGTGGAGACCTCGGAGAGCTTGCCGAAGGTCGGTCCGCCCAGGCCCGCGGCGGCGAGCCAGGCAACCACAACCAGGGCGGGCAGGAGCATTCTGAGCCAACGGGCCATGGGAACCGGACCTCTGTCAGTCGACGGACTAAAACAAGCTCCACTATAGAGTAGTTCCAGCGTGGAGATAAGTCTCGGGTGAACTATCCTTGGAGAGGCTGCCGGAGGGAGGAACGTGGCGCACAGTGAAGAGCGGCTGCTGCTGTTGCTGCAGCAGTTCGTCGTGGAGAGCGAACGCTACATCGAAGCGGTCAGCCAGCGGGACGCCCTGCACCGCACCGACCTCAACGCCCTGGCCGCGATGGTCCGGGCCGCCGACGACGGCCGCACGGTGACGCCGGGCAGCCTGCGGAACGAGCTGCACCTCAGCTCGCCGGCGACCACCGCGCTGGTGGACCGGCTGGACCGCTCCGGCCACGTGAAGCGGACCCGCAGCGACACCGACCGCCGCAAGGTGCACCTGGAGCTGACGGACCTGGCCCGCGCCACCGGCGGCGCCATGTTCGCGCCGCTGGCCCGCAACATCGGCCGGGTGCTCTCCGACTATCCGGCGGAAGACCGGCAGCGGCTCGCGGCGTTCCTGGCGGACATCATCGCCGCCACCGAAACCGCCTGCGCCGAAGTCTCGTCGGCCGAGGTCACGTCGACCGACAAATAGCGCAACATTCCGGCACGGCAGCCGCCTGGCCGCGGGGGCGCGGAGTAGTCTCCCACTATGAAGGACGAGGTCTACTCCCACGGACACCACAAAAGCGTGGTCAAAGCCCATGCCATCCGGACCGCCGAGGACTGCGCGGCCTACCTGCTGCCGGAGCTCAAGCCGGGGATGATGCTGCTGGACGTGGGCTGCGGCCCGGGCAGCATCACCGTTGACCTGGCCGAGCGGGTGGCCCCGGGACAGGTGACCGGATTGGACCGGTCCGACGATGTCTTGACCCAGGCGGCCGAACTCGCCGCCCTGCGCGGAATCGAGAACGCCACCTTCGTCGCGGGCAACATCTATGACCTCGAGTTTGATGACGACACCTTCGACGTCGTGCACGCCCACCAGGTCCTCCAGCACCTGACCGACCCGGTGGCCGCGCTCTACGAGATGCGGCGGGTGGTCAAGCCGGGCGGCATCGTGGCCGTCCGGGACGCCGACTTCCACGGCATGAGCTGGTACCCGGAACTGCCCGAACTCGACGACTGGATGGAGACCTACCAGCAGCTGGCCCGCGGCAACCGCGCCGAACCGGACGCCGGCCGGCACCTCATCGCCTGGGCGCAGGCGGCCGGTTTCCACGACATCACTCCGTCGTCGTCCAACTGGCTGTACGCCACCGAGGAGCAGCGCCGCTGGCAGGGCGAGGTCTGGTCGGAGCGGGTCCTGCATTCCGGCTACGCGGAACAGTCGCTGGAGCGGGGACTGATCGACCGGTCCGGGCTGGAACGGATAGCCCGGGGATGGCTGACGTGGGCCGCTGCCCCGGATGCGTGGTTCCTGATTCCCAACGGCGAGATCCTGGCCCGCAAACCCTGATCCCGCCGGCGGGACGGAAGGACTGATATGCCTCACTACGACGTGATCATCGCCGGCGGCGGTCACAACGGCCTGGTGGCGGCCGCCTACCTTGCCCGCGCCGGGCGGAGCGTCCTCGTGCTCGAACGCGAAGACCAGGTCGGCGGCGCCGCGGTTTCGGCGGAAGTCTTCCCCGGCACCGGGGCCCGCATCTCGCGCTATTCCTACCTGGTCAGCCTGCTGCCGCGTCGCATCATCGAGGACCTGCGGCTGGACCTGCGGCTGCTGCGCCGGCGCTTCTCGTCCTACACTCCCCTGCCCGGGACCGCGGCGGGCCTGCTGGTGGACAACCAGGACCCGGACGCCACCCGCTCCTCCTTCGCCGCGGTGGGCGCGGCCACCGACTTCGAGCCCTTCACCGGGTTCTATCAGCGCACCGGCCGGCTGGCGCGGGCCCTCTGGCCCTCCGTCACCGAACCGCTGCCCCGCCGCTCCGAGGCGCGCAGCAGGGTCGGCGACGACGAGGCCTGGAACGACTTCATCGACCGGCCGATCGGCGAGGTCCTCGAGCGCAGTTTCGGCTCGGACCTGGTCCGCGGGGTGGTGCTCACCGACGCCCTGATCAGCACCTTTGCCGGCGCCCACGACGCCTCGCTGCAGCAGAACAAATGCTTCCTCTACCACGTGATCGGCGGCGGGACCGGTGACTGGGACGTGCCCGAAGGCGGCATGGGTGCGGTCAGCGCGGCGCTGGAAAAGGCGGCCCGCAGCGCCGGCGCGGAGCTGCGGACCCGGGCGCGGGTCACCTCCCTCTCCCCCGAGGGAGAGGTGACGTACGACGACGGCGGCGCGGGCGGCGTCGTCGTCTCGGCGGAGCGCGTGCTCGCCAACGTCTCCCCCGCCGTCCTCAACGGGCTGCTCGCCGCCGCCGGGGCCGGGCCGGCCACTCGGCCGGAAGCGGCGCCGGAAGGCGCGCAGGCGAAGGTGAACCTGCTGCTGTCCCGGCTGCCGAAGCTGCGCGATGGCCTGGTGGCGCCGGAGGCGGCGTTCGGCGGCACCTTCCACATCAACGAGTTGTACTCGCAGCTGGAAGGGGCCGCCGCCGAAGCGGCCGCGGGCCGGGTGCCGGATCCGCTGCCCGCCGAGATCTACTGCCACTCCTTGACCGACCCCTCCATCCTCTCGCCGGAACTGCAGGCAGCCGGAGCCCACACGCTCACCGTGTTCACGCTGCAGACCCCGCACCGGCTGATCACCGAGGAGAACAACGACGCGATGCGGCAGCGGCTGCAGGACGCCGTGCTGGCCTCGCTCAATTCCGTGCTCGCCGAGCCGATCGAGGACTGCATCCTGCGCGATCCACGCGGAGAGCCGTGCATCGAAACCAAGACCACCCTGGACCTCCAGCGGGAGCTGAACCTGACCGGCGGCAGCATCTTCCACGGTCCCCTGGACTGGCCGTTCGCCGAAGACGACGAACCGCTCGACACCCAGGCGCGGCGCTGGGGCGTGGGCACGGCGCACGAGCGGATCCTGCTCTGCGGGGCCGGCGCGCGGCGCGGCGGCGGGGTCAGCGGCCTGGGCGGCCACAACGCGGCCATGGCCGTGCTCGAGTCCCGCTGACCGAAACCTGCCGGTCCGCACCGTAGGATCATCTGGTGCAAATCTCCTTATGGCTGGCGCTGCTCGGCGCCACCCTGGTCATCAGCTTCACCCCCGGCGCCGGCGCCATCAACACCATGAGCAACTCGCTCAACGCCGGCTTCCGCCGTTCCATCTGGGGGATTTTGGGCCAGCAGGCCGCCCTGGTCATCCACGTGGTGATCGTGGCGTTGGGCCTGGGCCTGCTGGTATCCAATTCGCCGATGCTGTTCGCCGCCATCAAGTACGCCGGCGCGGTGTACCTGATCTACCTGGGCCTGCGGCAGTTCTTCGCCAAGCCGACGGGCACCGCGGAAATCGAAGAGTCGCGGCGCAACGAGCCCGCCTTCTCCATGTTCCGGCGCGGACTCTGGGTCAACCTGCTCAACCCGAAGGCGATCGTCTTCTTCCTGGCCTTCATGCCCGGCTTCATCCGGCTGGACCAGCCCCAGCTGCCGCAGTACCTGGTCCTGATCGCCACCGTGGTGGTGGTGGACATCCTCGTGATGTGGTTCTTCTTCGCTGCCGCGGCCCGGTCCTTCCAGCGCTTCACGCGGACCACGCGCGGGCTGATGATGATGAACCGGGTCTTCGGCACGCTGTTCATCGCCGTCGGCCTCATGCTGGCGTTCCTGTAGCCCGGTTCTCATAGACTCAAGGACATGTACCGCATCATCGCCGCCAGCGCCGGCTGCCCCTGCCGCCGCGGTCCCGTCCGGGGGCATCCCCCGGTCCGGGCCGCCGCCGCGACCGGATGCGGGGAAATCCGTGCGCACTAAGCCCGTACTGATCGCCGTCGACGGGCGCTCGGGGGCCGGCAAGACCACGCTGGCCGTGGAACTGGCAGCGATGCTGCGGGTCCACCGCACGGTATCGCTGTTCCACCTGGAGGACATCTACCCCGGCTGGCACGGCCTGGCCGGCGGGCAGCAGCGGTACCTGGAAACCGTGCTGCGGCCCCTGGCCGCCGGGGACAGCGCGCACTGGACCGCCTGGGACTGGGAAGCAAACGGCGACGGCGCCTCCCGCACCACGGAGCCGGCCGACGTGGTGGTGTTCGAGGGCGTCGGTGCCGCCCATGCCGCTGCCCGCGGGCTGCTCGACGCCGTGATCTGGCTGCAGGCGCCCTCCGCCGACCGGCGCACCCGCGCCCTGTCCCGGGACGGCGCTGCGTATGAACCGTTCTGGGACGTCTGGGCGGAGCAGGAAGAGGCCTGGCTGGCCGGCGACGACGTCGCGGCGGCCGCCGACGTCGTCGTAGAAGCCGGTCCCTCCGGCACCGATCCCCGGCAGGTGCTCCACGCGCTGGCCTCGGTGCCCGCCCTGGAACACGCTTTGGCCCCGGAGCGCGCGGCCCGCGAGGGCGTCCGCCTGGTCGCCGAACGCCTGGCCGCCTATCCGGACGCCGAAGACATTTACCGGCGCCTGTACGCCGGCTCCGGCCGCAGCGTCTGGCTGGACAGTTCAAATACCCGTGAATCCGCCGACCGGAACCGGATCAGCGTCCTGGCCGACGATGGCGGAGCCTTCGGCGCCTGGGCCGAACACCGCAACGGCACCACCGTGGTCGGCCAGGGCAACGCCACCGCCCGGATCCGTGGCGGTTTCTTCCGCTGGCTGGACACCGTGTGGGGACGCCGCACCGTCACCCTGCCGGCCGGGGTCCCCGGGAACTTCGCCCTGGGCTGGCTGGGCTACCTGGGCTACGGGCTCAAGCGCGAGACCGGGGGCTCGGACGCCGGTGCCGAGGTGCCGGACGGGGCGCCGGATGCCGCTCTGCTGTTCGCCGGCCGGGCCGTCGTACTCGACCACGGGCGGCAGTGCACGTGGCTCCTCGCGTTGGCCGGCCCGTCCGCGGGGGACGACGCCGACGCTTGGCTCGCCGCTACCGGTGCGGTGGTCAGCGGACTGTCCCCGGCCGCCGGCCACGCCCCGGCTCCGGCCGCGCCGCCACAGGCGCCGGAATTCCGTTCCCGCGACACGCGCGAGGCCTATCTGGCCAAAATCCGGGAAGCGCAGGCGGAAATCACCGAGGGAAACACCTACGAGGTCTGCCTGACCACGGAGCTGCAGGCGACTGCGGCGGAACCGCTGGATCCGCTGGACACCTACCTGGCCCTGCGCAGCCGCAACCCCGCGCCCTTTGCCAGCCTCCTGCGGTTCGGGCGGCTCACCGTGGCCAGCACGTCGCCCGAGCGGTTCCTGGGCCTCGACGCCCGTGGCCGGCTGCGGGCCGAACCGATCAAGGGCACGCGCCGCCGCCTCCAGGATCCCGACGCCGATGCCGCCGTCGTAGAGGAACTCGCCGGCAGCGCCAAGGACCGCGCCGAGAACATCATGATCGTGGACCTGCTGCGCAACGACCTGAGCCACTTTGCCGTGCCGGGCTCGCTGCAGGTCAGCCGGCTGTGCGCCATAGAGTCCTACGCGACGGTGCACCAGATGGTGTCCACGATCGACGCGCAGCTGTTGCCCGGGGCGGTGCGGGCGGAGGCCGTGGCCGCTGCTTTTCCCGCCGGATCGATGACGGGCGCCCCGAAGATCAGCACCATGGACATCCTGGATCGGCTGGAGACCGGACCGCGCGGCGTCTACTCGGGTGCCGTGGGCTACTTTTCGCTGGACGGGGCCGCGGACCTGTCCGTGGTGATCCGCACCCTCGTGATGGACGGCAACCGGTTGAGCCTGGGCGTTGGCGGCGCGATCACGGCCGATTCCGTGCCCGAAGACGAATGGGACGAGGTCCGCGCCAAGGCCTACGGGGTGCTCTCGGCGCTCGGGGCAACGTTTCCGGAGTAACGCAGTTCACCGCGGCGCACCCGCGGCCGGACTTCAAGCGGCAGATCCTGGCGGCGTTCATGGAGGGCAACAAGCACCGCCCCGAGCGGGGCCCGGTTACTGCAGCGTGGCCGTCAGCCTGGCCACGTTGTCCACGTAGCGCTGCCAGCGGGGCCGCTGCCTCCACTCCTCGAGCGTGAGCTCCCGGGAAATGACCCGATAGCTGTCCTGGATCTCCGAGACCTGCTCAACGATGTGGTCCCCGAGCATCATGACGGAGACCTCCATGTTCAGGGAGAAGGAGCGCATGTCCATGTTGCTGGAGCCGATGACCGCGACCTCATCGTCCACGGTGAAGTGCTTGGCGTGCAGCACCAGCGGCTTCGGGTAGCGGTAGATCCGCACGCCGGCCTCCAGCAACGCCTGATAGTAGGACTGCTGGGCGTGATGGACCAGCAACTGGTCGCCGCGTTCGGATACGAACAATTCGACCTCGACGCCGCGCTGGGCCGCCGTCGTAATGGCATAGAGCAGCGAGTCATCCGGCACGAAGTACGGGCTGCAGATGGACAGCCGCTCCACCGCCGCGTAGATGAGCGTGTTGAACAAGCGCAGGTTGTTCTCGGTTGCGAAGCCGGGGCCGCTGGGCAGGGCCTGGCAGGTCATGGGGCCGGGCTCGCGGAAGGGGGCCGGGGTGAACAGCTCGCCTTCGAGCGTGTCGTCGGTTTCGCTGGACCAGTCGGTGGCGAACACCACGTTCAGCGCCGTGACGATGGGCCCTTCGTAGCGCGCCATCAGTTCCACCCATTTGCGGCCGATCTTATGGCTGGACGTGCGGCGGTAGCCGGGCTCGATCAGGTTCTGCGACCCGGTGAACGCCACCCGGCCGTCCACCACCAGGATCTTGCGGTGGTTGCGCAGGTCGATCCGGCGCCACTGGCCCCGGACCGGCAGCACGGGCAGCATGCGGCGCCAGTCGATGTCGGTGGTCTCCAGCCAGCGGCGGAACTTGCGGTAGCCGGCGACGCGGAGGGTGCCGATGTGGTCGAACAGCAGGCGCACGCGGACACCCCGGGCGGCGGCTTCTTCCAGGGCGGTGAAGAGCTTGCCGGTGGTTTCGTCGCGGCTCATGATGTAGAACTCGATGTTCACGAACTCACGCGCCTCGCGCACGGCCTCGGTCATCGCGGCAATGGACTCGTCGTAACCCGGATACAGCTCCACGTGGTTGCTGTCCACCATGGGGAAGGCGCCGAGCCGCCGGTTCAACTCTGCAGCCGAATGCACCCAGGCCGGGGCTTCCTGCTCGCTGGTCGGCTCCTTGAGGTTGCGGGTGGCGGCCCACACCCGGCCGTTGATCTCCGACTGCTTGGCGATCCGGCGCTCCGAGAGGCGGTACCGGCCGAACATGAAGAAGAGCAGCAGCCCGATCAGCGGGATGAAGAAGATGGCCAACAGCCAGGCCATGGCGGTATTGGGGCGGCGGTTCCCGGGAATCACGCCCAGGGCGATGACGCGGATGGCCATATCCACGACGCCCAGAATCACGACGGCCCACTCGGGGAATGTGCCCAGCCCCGCAAACGACCACAGCACGCGGCTGTTCCTCCCCTCCCGCCGTGTGCCGGCGCAATCCTCCCAGCCTACCCGGCGTTTGGGGGCGGACTCACTAAGCTGGAGCCATGACAGTTCTGGTGTTTTTGGACCCTGCCCACGAGGCGGGACGTGTCGCAGATGCCTCCCGGCCCCAGCTGATGGCCACCGATCTCGGGGCCACCCGCGGAGACGGCATCTTCGAGTCCCTGCTGGCGGTCAACGGGGTCCCGCGCAAGCTGCGGGCGCACCTGGACCGGCTTGCCGGCTCCGCCCGGGCCATGGACCTGCAGCTTCCCTCCCCGGACGCCTGGGAGCGTGCCATCGCGACGGCAATCGCCGAGCACCCGCCGGCCGAGGAGCTGGTAATCAAGCTGCTGGTGACCCGCGGCGTGGAAGGTGCACCCACACCCACGGCCTGGGTTCAGGCCTCGCTGCCGCCGGCGGCAGGGCGGCGCCAGCGCACCGACGGCATTTCCGTGCTGCTGCTCGACCGCGGGTACGACAGCTCGCTGGCCGAACGCGCCCCGTGGCTGCTCATGGGGGCCAAGACTCTCTCCTACGCGGTCAACATGGCGGCGCTGCGTTATGCGCACAAGAACGGCGCCGACGACGCCATCTTCACGTCCAGCGACGGCCGCGTGCTGGAAGGGCCCACGTCCACGGTGCTGATGGCGCGGGTGCGCGACGGCGTGAAGACGCTGGTGACGCCGCTGCTGGAGAGCGGCATCCTGCCGGGCACGTCCCAGTCGGTGCTGTTCAAGGCGGCAGAAGCCGCCGGGTGGCAGCTGGGCTATGGCCCGCTGGAGCCGCACGACCTCTATGAAGCCGATGCCGTCTGGCTGGTTTCGAGCATCCGCCTGCTTGCCCCGGTCAAGAGCATCGACGGTAAGGAAATCCCCGTCTCCCCCGATCTGACCCAGGAACTGACGGCGCTGCTGGCCCAGGGCAGCCAGGAGGAGTAACCGGTGAGGAAACATCGCGCTTGACGCTGCCCCGACCGGGTCTTCCGAGGAGCCACCGCCCATGATCATGAAGCTTGAATGCGTCTGCATGCCGACCCTCGACGTTGAGGCCTCCGTCAGGTTCTATGCCGGACTCGGGATGCGGGAGTCCTGGCGGATCAACCGCAAGACGCCGGCAGGACTGGCATGGACCCTGGTGGGCATGCGTTTTCCGGACGGGAACAGTTCCGAACTCGTCCTCAGCGACAACCCCGACAACCGGCGCCTCGAGGTCGAAGTCTTCGTGGGCGATGTCCGGCGCGCCTACGAGGAGCTGTCTTCCAACGGCGGAGTGGAATGGATCGAGGCGCCCTTCGCCACCGAGTCGGGGCATGTGGCCGTGATGCGTGCGCCCGACGGCAACGTCTTCGTCCTGGTCGGTTCGTAGGACGCCGTCCTGCCGTCGGACTGATGAAAAATGCCCCTCGGCCTGGACGCCTTCCGGGATCGATACCCGCTTCGACCACCGCGTTGGTGCAGTGTTAGGGTCGATTGGACCGAAAGATCAGCATGCTGTCGTTCCGTCCGGGGCGGCAGCCCTGAGAAGGAGGACAATGAAGGCTCTGACGTGGCAAGGGAAGCGCTCGGTCAGCGTGGAGGAGGTCCCGGATCCGCGGATCCAGGAGCCCACGGACGCGATCGTGAGGATCACCTCGACCGGCATCTGCGGCTCCGACCTGCACCTCTACGAGGTGCTCACTCCGTTCATGGACAAGGGCGACATCATCGGACATGAGCCCATGGGGATCGTGGAGGAGGTCGGCTCGGCCGTCACGCACATCAAGGCCGGGGACCGGGTGGTCATCCCGTTCAACGTCTCCTGCGGCCACTGCTTCATGTGCCAAAAGGGCCTGCAGTCCCAGTGCGAGACCACCCAGGTCCGCGAGTACAACAACAATGCCCAGTTCCTGGGCTACTCGCGGCTTTACGGCTCGGTGCCCGGCGGACAGGCCGAGTACCTGCGGGTGCCGCACGCGGACTACGGACCCATCAAGGTGCCCCACGCCGGTGAGGACGAGCGCTACCTGTACCTCTCCGATGTGGTGCCCACCGCGTGGCAGGCCGTGCAGTACGCGGCTCCACCGGAGGGCGGTTCCCTGGCCGTGCTCGGCCTTGGTCCCATCGGCCAGATGTCCGCCCGGATCGGCCGGCACCTCGGCTACCGGGTGCTCGCGGTGGACCCCGTGGCGGAGCGGCGGGCAATGGCGGAGCGCCACGGCATCGAGACGCTGGACCTGCACGGCGACGTCGCGGACGACCTGCGGGAGCGCACGGACGGCCGCGGGCCGGACTCGGTGGTGGACGCCGTGGGCATGGAGGCGCACGGCTCGCCCGTGGCCGGCGCGGTCCACCAGGCGGTGGGGCTGCTGCCGTCCGCCGTGGGCCGCAAGGCGATGGAGGCGGCAGGGGTGGACAGGCTCGA
This sequence comes from Arthrobacter sp. Y3223166, assembly GCF_059090935.1. Lineage (NCBI taxonomy): Bacteria > Bacillati > Actinomycetota > Actinomycetes > Micrococcales > Micrococcaceae > Arthrobacter > Arthrobacter sp. Y3223166. The sequence continues at coordinate 20,863 of NZ_JBNHGE010000043.1, forward strand.
CGCGCTCTACACCGCCATCGACGCCGTCCGGCGCGGCGGCACGATCTCGATCAGCGGCGTGTACGGCGGGATGAAGGACCCCCTGCCGATGCTGACCATGTTCGACAAGCAACTCCAGTTGCGGATGGGCCAGTGCAACGTGAAGCGGTGGATCGACGATCTGCTGCCGCTGGTCGACCACCCGTCGGACCCGCTGGGCGTGCTCGACCTGGCGACCCACCAGGTTCCGTTGGAGCAGGCGCCGGAGATGTACGAGAAGTTCCAGAAGAAGGAGGACGGCTGCATCAAGGTGGTGCTCAAGCCGTAGTCCTAAACGGATCGGCGGACCCCGGCTGTCATGGGTCGCCGGGGTCCGCCGTACCGGTTCAAACGAAGATAAAGTTCCAGGTCCCGGCGGCCACGGCGGCGGCGGCGGCCGCGCCGGCGACGACCGCGCCGCCCAGCAACACCCACACATCCACCATGCTGTAGGTGGATTCGCGCGCCCAGGTCCGGGGCCCGGCGCCGAAGCCGCGGGCCTCCATCGCGACGGCCAGCCGGGTGGCCCGGCGGATGGCCTGCACGATCAGGCCGAACGCCTGGCCCGCGAACGCGCCCGCCTTGGCCAGCGGCCGGTTCTCCGCCCCGACACCGCGGGCGCGGCGCGCCAGACCGAGGGTGCGCCATTCCTCCACCAGCAGCCCCACCAGCCGCATGGCGGCCAGCGCTCCCAGCACGAACCGGTGGGGAAGCTTCAGCTTCTGCGCCAAGGCGTCCGCCAGGTCCGTCGGGTCGGTCGTCAGGAGCAGGAAAATGCCCGGCAGCGCAACGGCAAGCGACCGCAGTCCGATCGCAACGCCGCCGGCCACCGAGTCCTCGGTGAAGATCAGCGGACCGAACCGGAACAGCACGGCCCCGGTCTTCTCGGCCAGCAAGGCGGTTGCCCAGGCCCCGACGGCAGCCGCCGCAAGCAGCGGCCAGCCGCGCTTCAGCAGCAGCCATGGGCTGACACCCAGCACGGGCATCAGCAACAGTTCGGCGGCCAGCACCACGGAGGCGCTGACCCAGTCCACACTGAGCATGACCACCACGGTGACCAGGGCGGCGGCGGCCAGCTTCGATACCGGGTTGGCGCGGCTGAACGGGGAGGCGGCCAGCCGCGGGTTCATCAGGTCCATGCTCATGCTGCCCTCCCAAGCGGCTGGGCCGGGCGGACGCCGCCGTCCGCCACCCGGATGACGGCGCCGCCGAGCGCGGCGGTGAAGTCGTCGTCGTGCGTCACCGAGACCACGCTCCGGCCCTCGGCCACCAGCTCGGCCAGCAGCGTGACCAGTTCGGCCCAGGTGTTGGCGTCCTGTCCGAAGGTCGGCTCGTCCAGCATCAGGATGTCCGGGCCGGTGGCCAGCATGGTGGCTACCGACAGCCTGCGTTTCTCGCCGCCCGAGAGGGTGAACGGGTTGGCCTGCAGCAGGCGGGTCAGCCGGAGCCGCTCGGCGATCGTGTCCACGCGCTGCCGGACGGTCGCCTCGGGCAGTTTGGCCACGCGGCGGGGACCGAATTCCAGTTCGTCGAGCACCGTGCCGGTGAGGAACTGGTGTTCGGGTTCCTGGAAGACGCTGCCGATCCGGGTCACCAACTGCGCGGACTTCCACTTCGCCGGGGACAAGGCGGCACCGCGCTGCAAGGCCGGCGTCGCCGAGAGATCCCCTCCCGCGGGTGCCAGCAGGCCGGCGAGGGTGAGGGCCAAGGTGGATTTGCCGGCACCGTTCGCGCCGGTGACGCTGAGCGCCTGCCCGGCCAACAGGTCCAGGTCCACCCCGCGCAGCACCGGCGCGGCTTTCCGGTTCCGCGACACGTCCAGTGCGGCCGCCCGCAGCAACGGCCCGCCCGGCGCGGGCGCCGCGGGCAGCTCCAGCCGCGGGGTATGACCGGGAACCCAGACGCCGGCCTC